>CALVEJ010000032.1 GCA_944326535.1 Candidatus Gastranaerophilales bacterium
TTTCTTATTGAGGTAGTCTATGGCTGAGATTATGTTTGAGGGTTTATTAGTTTTTATTTTAGATTCTTCGCTTTGCTCAGAATGACGGGGTGTTATTCCGACAGAATGACAGGAAAGGGAAACATTCTTGTCGTCATCCTGAGGATGAAATCCGAAGGATCTTTTTGTAATAGATTCTTCGCTTTGCTTTCTTGGATTATTGGCGCTCACGAAAAGCGTGGTTTTCGTTCGCATGGGCAGCTTTGTGCCCGCCAAAATCCGCTCAGAATGATGTTGTTCTTTCGTCATCCTGAGGGCGGAGCCCGAAGGATCTTTCTTATTTATTCCACTGTTCTTGACTCCGTAGTACAGGTCAAGGTTTGTTATATCAAAGGTATTTTTATTTTTTGAGGTATTAAAATTGCGCACGTTTTTATTCATGTTTTCAGCCATGTTTTTTTTCCTCGTAATTTTTCTAACCTTATATATTTGTTGTTCTATGCTGGTCGAAGAATATTTTCATTAGATTCTTCGGTCATTTCATTCCCTCAGAATGACGGGGTGTTATCGTTTCACATACACTTTATATGTTTTTTATATTCCACGTTTTGGTAGTTCATAAACATTTACTTTGTATTTTTATTAAGTTTTTTATCAGATTGGTATTTGTTATTTGTTGGGCAGGTATGCCCAACCTACTCTCTCAACGTCATTCTGAGGGAACATAGTGACCGAAGAATCTATTGTTAAGGATCCTTCGCTTACGCTCAGGATGACGACAGAAATTGTTCCCCACCCTAACCCTCCCCGAGTTGGGGAGGGAACTTAATCGAGTTTTAAGCGAATACAGCGCAGATAATATGTTTGACAAGATATGTCTCAAGCTCCTTCCCCGGCTTGGGGAAGGTTGGGATGGGGAGTATTGTCGGGTAATGGTGCTTAATACTATAGATCCTTAGGGCTTTGCTCTCAAGATGACGACACCTTGTCATCCTGAGGAGGGAGAGTATCGACCGAGCTCAGGATCTTACAAACTATGAACAACACATCAATCCGGTAAGATTCTGAACACACACCTATATTTACGCAAATCACTCCGGACACTTCAGAATGACAAATAGAGCAAACAGCAAAATAACGGTAATTGCAGGCAAAATTTTTCATCACAAACAAATTTTCGTTAACATTTGTTTATAAATTTGCACGGCATGAAAAAAGTTGGCATAATGTGTACATTAATAGTCTAACCATTCCTTTCTTGACTTATGCGGCTTTTGATTAAAAGGTCGCATTATTTTTTACCTTTTTTGCGTATTATGATAGTATTAAGATATTCAAGGGGGAGTTAATAAAAAATGAGTATATTATCCTGGTTATTCAAAAAAAAGAAAAACAATGATGTTCTGGCATACTATCCGGATGCGGTTCTGGTTGTTTCTCTTTCCGGAGAAATTTTGTATGCCAATGAAAGGCTTTTAAACCTTTTTAAAATATCTGAAGACCAGCTTTTTGACATGGAGCTGCTGGATTTATTTGACGGAGGGTTTAACCTTGTCAGCAACCTTGCAAAATCTGATGATTCTGCTGTTGTACGCTCAAAATTCAACCTTGACGAAGATCTGTTTTTTGAAATAAAAGCATCGGATTTTGAAGACGATGAGGACAAAATCATTGTGACACTGCGGGATGTATCAAACAGTCAAAAAATGTTGAACAAACTCCTCTTCGAGCATGAATATTTAAACAAACTTACAAAAAACAAAAACACTTTTCTGACAAAAATCTCAGGAGAAATCACATCACCAATCCACTCAATAAACGGATTTTCTCAGGCAATTCTTGAGGGTCTTGGCGGTGACGTGAATGACAAACAGGAAAAATATCTGAAAATTATTAACAAAAACTCAACTCAGCTTTTAGAATTAATTAACAATCTTGTTGAATATACAAGACTGGAGTCCGGTCTTTGGGATTATGAGTTCAAGAATTTTGACTTTGTACTTTTGATGACAAATCTGTTTAATACCTACAAAGCAAAAGCAGAAGAGAAAAAATTGATTTTGAATATTGACCTAAACAGTCTGACAAAAAGAACAATATACAGCGATGAAAATGCATTAAAAAGAATACTGGAAACTCTTTTGCAAAACGCAATCAACAGTACTGACTCCGGTTCTGTTCAAGTCGTTGTGAGCCATCCTGACAATGAATATCTGGAAATTGCAGGGTTCAATGTTTCTGCCAACATGCCGGAAAAAGCCCATATAATGATAAAAGTACACGATACGGGTTCCGGTATTCCCGAATCGGATTTGAACAACATTTTTGATCCTTATACAAACATTGAAAAATACATAGCCAAAAAGGCGGTTAACAAAAGTTTGGAGCTGGGAATTGTATACAACCTTGCCAGAATACTAAAAGGCAAAATGTGGGTTGAAACAGAACCTATGAAAGGCTCTACATTCGCTTTTATTATACCTATTGAAAGATTTACTATTTAACTTTAATACTCTCCGGGGAAAGACAATGGCAAAAGTTATACTAAAAAACGTAGTAAAAAAATACGATACAAAAACAATAATAAATAACATTTCACTGGAAATAAAGGACAAAGAATTTTTGGTGCTTGTCGGATCCTCCGGATGCGGAAAATCTACAATTTTGAGAATGATTGCGGGGCTGGAAGATATAACAGGCGGTGAAATATACATTGATAACAAATGTGTAAACAATGTCCATCCAAAAGACAGAGACATAGCTTTTGTTTTTCAAAGCTATGCACTGTATCCTCATATGACAGTGTATGAAAATATTGCTTTCCCTCTGAAAATGAGAGGTCTGAAAAAAGATGAGATTGACAAAAAAGTAAAAGAAGCCGCCGATATTTTAAATCTAAGCGAATACTTGCAAAGACGCCCCAAACAGCTTTCCGGAGGACAAAGGCAGCGTGTGGCTCTGGGTCGTGCTATTGTCAGAAATCCGAAAGTATTTCTTATGGACGAGCCATTGTCAAACCTTGATGCAAAGCTGCGTGTTCAAATGCGTTCCGAAATAAAAAAACTTCATGAAAAACTTCAAACAACATTCATATATGTAACGCATGATCAAACAGAAGCCCTGACAATGGGAGACAGAATCGTTGTTCTGGACAAAGGTATAATACAGCAGGTAGACGAGCCGGAAAAGATATATTACAGCCCGGCAAACACTTTTGTTGGCGGCTTTTTGGGTTCTCCGTCAATGAATTTTATTAAAACAGATATTGAAAACGGCAATATCAAACTTAACGACACAACAATACCTCTTACACAAGAGCAAAAAAATCTATTAAAAGATAAAAAAGAGGTTATTGCGGGAATACGTCCGGAAAAAATGGATAACCCGTTCTCCGGCATAGAGATTAAAGCAAAAGTTGACATTTCGGAAATGCTTGGAAGCGAAAAAATAGTTTATTTCAATATCAATGACATAAAATGTTCGGCAAAAATTGATGCACAAAAACAGTTTGGAGAAGAAATCACGCTGAAAATAGATCCAAAAGATTTTTTGTTTTTTGATATTGAAACAAAAGAGCGTATATAAAGGCTTATTATGAAAAAGACAAAAGTTGCTGTTGCCCTCTCGGGCGGATTGGAT
This sequence comes from Candidatus Gastranaerophilales bacterium, assembly GCA_944326535.1. Taxonomy (GTDB): domain Bacteria; phylum Cyanobacteriota; class Vampirovibrionia; order Gastranaerophilales; family Gastranaerophilaceae; genus Limenecus. Next base: position 3,619 of record CALVEJ010000032.1, read on the forward strand.
AGCAGTGTAACCTGCTGGTTATTAAAAAATCAGGGCTATGACGTTGTATCCGTCACCGCAAAAATGGTAAATGACCAAAAGTTTGAACAAATTGCAGAAAATGCAAAAAAGGTTTCGGACAAACTCGAAATAAAACACTATGTAATAGACCTGAGCAAAGAATTTCAAAGAGACGTTATTGATTATTTTGAAAAGTCCTACAAAGAAGGGAAAACACCCAACCCCTGCATCATGTGCAACAGAACAATAAAATGGGGAAGACTGTTTGATTTCGCAATTGATGAACTCGGCTGCGACTACGTTGCTTCAGGACATTATGCAAAAATTGCAGATGATCATGGTATAAAAAAGCTTTATCCTGCCAAAGATGAAAAAAAAGACCAGCAATATTACCTCTTTGAGTTAAATCAAAAACTTTTAAGCAAAATCATGTTTCCTCTTTCAGAGTATACAAAAGATGAAATCAGAGCCCTTGCTGTTGAAAACAATCTTCCGTCAAAATCATCAAAAGAAAGCCAGGACATCTGTTTTATCTCAAAGCCAATGACAACAAAAAAATACATAACAGAAAAACTCGGACAACAAAAGGGAGATTTTATTCTTGTTAATACAGACAAAAAGCTTGGCGTACATGACGGATTTTATCAATACACAATCGGACAGCGAAAGGGTATCGGAATAGCTTACGAAGAACCTTTGTATGTTGTCAGATTGGATGCGCAAAAAAATATCGTATATGTGGGAACAAAAAAGGATCTTCTCAAAAGCTCTCTGTCCTTTAATGATTTATCCTTACAATATCCCTTTACGGAAAAAGAGTTTGATGCGAATGTAAAAATCAGATACAACATGGAAGCTAAAAAAGCAAGGGTATTTTTAGATTTTGAAAGAAATTGCGGTCATATAAATTTTTATGAGCCGGTTTCTTCCGTTACTTCAGGACAGGCAGCAGTTTTTTATGACATAAACGACAAGCATCTGATTGGCGGTGGATGGATTGAATAACAGAGAACTAATTGATAAAGCAGCAGCCGAGCATAAATTGTCAAAAGAACAGCTGGTATCAATTCTTAGTGACATATCAACAGATGACTATCTTTTTCAGACCGCTGACAAAGTCCGGCAAAAATATGTCGGTGATGAAGTGCATCTGAGAGGGCTTATAGAATTTTCAAATATATGTAAATGTAACTGCAAATACTGCGGGCTGAGAAAAGATAATCACTACGTAACCCGTTACAGAATGGATATAGAAGAAATAATCCGCCTTGCCTCGGATGCAAAAGAATACGGATATAAAACAATTGTTCTTCAAAGCGGAGAGGATTCATTTTTTACAAAAGAAAAGATGAGAGAAATAATCTCAGAACTCAAGCAGATGGATTTTGCAATAACATTAAGCCTTGGAGAAAAAACATACGAAGAGTACAAGGCATACAAAGAAGCAGGCGCTGACAGATATCTTTTAAGAATAGAAACAACGGACAAAAACCTCTATCAGAAACTTCATCCCGGTATGTCTTTTGAAAATCGCATACAATGTCTAAAAAATTTAAAAGAGCTGGGATTTGAAACGGGAACAGGCTGTCTTGTCGGTCTGCCGGAGCAGACAATAGACTCTTTGGCTGAAGATATTTTATTTTTTAAAAAGCTTGATGCAGATATGATAGGATTGGGACCTTTTATACCGAGCTATGGAACACCCCTTGAAAAAGAAACCGGCGGTACTTTGATAATGTCACTAAAAGTCATGGCGCTTACAAGGCTGCTTCTTCCTGATATTAATATCCCCGCAACAACGGCAATGGAAACACTATCCCCAAATGGACGAATAACGGCACTGCAAAGCGGGGCAAATGTTGTTATGCCAAATGTTACTGATGATGAGCACAAAAAGAACTATGCAATATACCCGGGAAAAGCAGGACTTAACAACACTCCGGAAGAGTATAGAAAAACAATTACGGCAAAAATAACGGCTATAGGAAGAAAAATATCACAGGGATACGGTTTTCATATCAGACAGGAAATCGACCCGCTGTAACTTTATAATTCCTAATAGTTAGAACTAAAAAAGTGTTCAGATTCCGCAATAAAGCGCTTAAATGCCGTAACAGTAGAACTGTCTTTCAGAACTGACTCTATTGCTGTATTATTTCCAATTGCATGAGCAATTGAGCGCTTTACTTTGTCATTCTCCGGATTGTATGCAACAAAAGACAATACTCTTGTTCTAAAATCGGTTCTCTTGGCAGAAGGTTGTATGACCATACTTGCTTTTGCTATTGAAGAATCCGGTATCGGTCTGTTTAAATCAACTCTGATTTTGTCAAAACGACCTATTTCCGGAATATGTTTAAATTTCGCAAGAAGATCTTTTACGCTCTGAGAAATAACGCCCTGTCTTACAGCTCTGCCTGTATCAATAGGAGCAGACATTATACCTGCTTTAAAAGCTGAAATATTTTGTTTTGTAATAAATGCAACTTTCATTATTTTATCTCCAATTATTAAATTAACTTCTTATTCTCTTGGGCTTGGGATTTCTGGCATTTGCTTTTACCGAAGGTTCTGCCTTTTTAGAAGTTCCGTACCGCTCCTTAATTTCTTTTGCTTTTTCATCTATGTGTTTCAATGAGTCAAAGCTCAACAGTCCTTCATATTCGCCAAGACCGTAATCCTCAAGCAATGGTTTGTCCAATTTATATTTCTTTTCAGATTCTTTATTTCTTATATATGAATAATATGCCCTTTCATAATCCGTATACTTTGCTTCTTTATCCGGATTATTAAATACTTCTTCTACTGCCTTTTTTATACCTATAGAGTCATAATATGTCTGCAGTTCTGGTATTTTTTTACTTATATCCTTGTTTTCCAAAATATCATATATAAGGTGTTCAACCTGCCCGATATAATTGAGTTCTTCCGTTCTTATTTGAAACTCAATCATTATCGGTTTTTCTCTGCCTTCAATATAGTGCTCGACATTAATCTGGGTTGTCGTATATCCGTTTTTCTTTTTGATATCCGCACTTTCAACAAGTTCCATCCCCGGAACAGCTTCTTTCCATTCCCAGACTTTTTGCTGGCTGATATAAGGCAGAATATGATTTGAATGATAATTGCTAACTCTGGTAATATTCATCTTGCCGGATTTAATGGCTTTGTCAATATACCTTTCAACTTTTGACATAACAGCACGGCTGCCTTCCGGCAAAATCAATCTTATACCAATAAGGTCACGTACATAGTTATATGCCTCAGCTCTTGCCTGTTTGTTATTTAAACCGATTTCACATTCTTCCCTGTCATACACTGCTTCTTTAATTTTATTTTTTTGAATGTTATTAAGAGCATTGTATGGTTTTGAAAACAACTTTCTTGCATAAGATTCTTTTATATTTGACTTAAAAGCTGCTTCTATTATCTTGTAGTCCTTTGGTTCAAGTTTGACATCACCATCCATTATGCATATTTTTACAAGTTCTTTTTCATCCGCACTCAATGCTGAGTATCTTTTGCCATATAGTTTTTTGGCAAAAATATTATGAACTTCTGTTCTTATTCTTTCATTTCTAAATTCTTTTACAAGCTTGTTATATACAGATGTTTTATCTTTCTTTCTCAAAACAAGATGCTTGCCGTATTCTTCATCTCCGCCGAAAATTTCTTTAAAGACAGAAAATACCTCATCTGCATATCTTTCTGCTTCTCGTGAAAGTTCATTAGAAAAATCCTCAAAAAACTTGATTTTATTATATGCTGCATCAATTACTCCGGTTTGGGATTTTGTAAAAGAAGCCTTTCCCTGTGAATCAATTTTGGGTTCAAGAAAATACAAAACCTCCTCTGTTAGAATTTTTTCATCCTTTATTTTTGCCAGTTTTTTTTGAAAATCCGTTGTCTCATCTTTTTTTAATTTTGTTTTTCCAGCCTTTACCGATTTTATTTCAGGTTTTGACAGTTCAACAATATCCGTTTCAGGAGAATTTTCCAGATTATTCTTCGCAGCAGAAAAAGATATTTTCGGTTGATGATATGAAAATGTATTGAAAAATCCGTTTATTCTTATCATAAAAAAATCCAGTTATCACAATTTTTATTAAATCAGCGGCAATAAAAGTCAAATGACTTTATGTTATAAAAGCAAACATATTTTTTTTTGCTAATTCTATATACAATTATATTTAAAAATGAAATATTTTGTTACAAGCTTGTGTTTTTATTTCGTGCTAAAATTTCTCTATGCAAAAAAGAAAAATAGCTTACATTGCAATACTTTCATTGGTAATTATAGGCTGCCTGTGGGCTTTCATTGCCGCTGGTGTAATTACCAAAAACTTTAAAAAAGAAGCATTGCAAAATGCCGGTGAAAAACAAAAACTTGATATAAAAGACCTGTTGATAACAGAAACCAAAGATGACAAAAAGTATTGGGAATTGTATGCCGATGCCGGTTACTATGACAGCCAGAACAAAGTCGTTATTTTATACAATATCATCGGTAATTTTTACAACAATGATGAAGTCGTCTTGAGCATGGAATCAACAAAAGGAACCTTTAACGAAGAAACAAAAAGAGTTGTTTTGTATGAAAATACATATATAATATACAAAGACGGCACAAATGTCAGGGCAAACCGCTTTACCTGGCAGGGAAATGACAAAGATATCGTTGCACAGGGCAATGTTGTTATAAGAAAAAACAATGAAATCAAAACCTACAGCAATGAAGCATATCTCGGAAACAGCATGAAAAATATCAGAATAAAAGGCCGTTCACGAACTGAACTGTACAGCAAGGGGAATTTTGATGAAAAATTTTAAATTCATAGCAGCAGTAATATTTATAATTCTTATTTCTACAATAGGTTTTGCTATTGCTTCTGACTTGTCTATAGAATCTGACAGTCAGACTTTCAAAATGGAAGAAAACAAAGCAAAATTTGAAGGTAATGTCAGAGTAAAAATGGATGACATAAAAGCAAATTCTCCAAGGGCAGATGTTACAATCGACCCAAAAACAAAACAGCTCTCTGAAGCAACAATGTATGACAACCCGTATGTTGTACAGGTTAAACAGGCAAAAACAAACGAAATTAAAGCAAATATCCTGAAAATGTCATTGCTCAAAAAAACCGTCAAGGGTATCGGCAACACACAAACGACGGTAACAGAAACCGGTCAAATGAAACCGACTGTAATAATAACAGCAGATGAGCAGGAATATGACACAAACACAAAAACATTAACAGCAAAAGGAAATGTAATTATATACTACAAAGATGTTGAAACATATTCAAATTCAGCAGTTGCAAATTTGAATAAAAACGGAGATCTTCAAAAAATCACACTCACAGGCAACGGCAGGCTCAAACAAAAAGATAGTGTAATAACAGCCGACAAATTTATCTATGATGCGGTAAAAGAAGTTGCATATGCCTTAGGTTCAGCACACAGTGATGTTGATATGGACGGAACAAGAATAAATGTCTGGTCAAATCGTCAAGAATATTATAAACAGACAAACATAATACAGGCATCTGAAAAAGTTCATGTTACATACAAAGATTATGATGCTGTAGGACCCAAAGCAACAGTTTATCCCGATCCAAAAACAAACAAGCCAAACGAAATTGTTTTTATAGGCAGATCAACCATTACAGAGCAAATGAGATCAATTCAGGCTGACAGAATAAAAATGTACATAAACCCAAAAAATTTCTTTGCTGAGGGTAATGTAAAAACAGTTATCAGAAACGTCCAAAGCAACAAAAAAGATGCGGGATTTTAATTTAATCTATTAAAAAATAAAAAGACAAGACAACACAACAAACGGACAGAATACCTCTGACCAAGCATTGAACTATATTGCTTAGATGCAAAATATTATTTGCATCTAACTATTAAAATCTATACTGTTTCAACACGAAAAGCAGGTGCTTCTTTCAACTGTTTTTCCATTTCTTCAAATGTCAAAAATCCTTCCTGCGCACCGAAATTAGAAACAACAGATGCGGCATTTACAGATGCAAGCATCAGGGATTTTTCTATATTCCAATTTGTATAATCCAATGCAGCCATAAAAGTTGAAGAAAGTGCATCGCCGGCACCCAGCGTGCTTACAACTTTTGCAGGAAATTCAGGGCATCTGTAATATTTTTTTCCGTCATATGCGTATACACCATGTTTTCCGTCAGTAATAATCACAACTTTGGCATCAGTAGATTTCAATTTATCAAGCATAGCCTTGATATCAGGGTGAATAACCTCGGATGAAAAGCTTTCTGTTTTTGTATCCGGGCGAACCTCTATTTTTGTAACAAGAGAAGCTTCTTCTTTGTTCATAACAACAACTTCTGCTGTTGCAAGAATTTTTTCAAAATACTTCAAACCTTTTTTCAAACTCGAGCTGCCGGGGTTTATTGCGACATTCACATTATTCTCTTCGGCAAACATTGCAAGTTTGTCCAAAACAGCTCCTGATTGTCCGTTCAGCGGCGCAATATACAACCATTTTGAATTTTTAACGGCATCGAAATTTATCTCTGATTCTTTAATTGTTCCGTTTGTTCCTCTGTGTGCAAGAACAGTTCTGTTACCCTCAAAGCTAAGGAGTATAATTGAAAAGCCGGTTGTTTCGTCTTCACTTTCAATAATGTTTGATATATCCACACCTGAAGAATTGACTCTATGTTTTATATTTTTTCCGAGAAAATCATCACCTATTTTGAATACAGCAGAAGTGTTAAGCCCCAGATGAGCAAGATTTGCTGCAGCATTAAGCCCTCCTCCGCCAACAGCAGTCCTAAAACCGTCAATTTCAACTTTTGCGCCATAGGGAAACGCCATAAAATCTGTACTTGCATGTTTTGTGCTGACAGAAACGATATCCGCCGCATCACTTTCTACAAAAGCATCTATTGTTGCACTGCCGATTGTAACTACATCATACATATATATTCTCCTGCTAACTAATATCCTGTTTTTATTATATACCAAGACTCAAGCTCTCGGATGTGTCGTGTCATATACAGCTTTCAGGCGTTCTGTAGACACGTGTGTATAAATCTGTGTATTTGAAATTGAGGCATGCCCCAAAAGTTCCTGAACGACTCTAAGATCTGCACCGTTTTCAAGCAATTTTGTTGCAAAGCTATGTCTGAAAACGTGAGGTGTCACTTTCTTTGGCAATTCTATCTTTTTTACTATATCATTAATTGCAGCTCTTATTGACTGCGTCTGGAGTCTGTACCCTGTTTTGTTAATAAACACAGGACTGTCCTCGTTTTCCGCCAAATCGCACTTTTCTTCGGGAATCATATATCTGACTGTTTTAATATATTTTTCCAAAAACTCTTTTGCTCTGGAAGAAACAAGAACAATTCTCTCTTTTGCTCCCTTACCGAGTACCGTTATTTCATTTTCCTCAAGATTTAGATTGCCGAAATTCAAATTACTCAGCTCTGATACACGCATACCTGTAGCATACAAAAGTTCGAGTATAGTTCTGTTTCTGTATCCTGCAGGTGTGTCAATTTTTATGTTGTTTAAAATTTGTTCTATTTCGCTGTTTGATAGAAATTTTGGCAAACCCTTGTTTTTCTTAGGTGAGTGTACGCTATTTGCAGGGTTCGAGTCAATAATTCTTTCTCTGTAAAGGTATCTGTAAAAAGTTCTTATTGCAGCAATCTTGCGAGACAGTGTAGTTTTTGTATAGTTAAATTTTTGTATAAAAACAAGATAATCCTTCAGCTTTTCATGATTTGTCTCTTCCACGGGAGTGTTGTCAAGCCAGATTAAAAAGCCGAGAATATCAGAATTGTATGCACGTATCGTATGTTTTGAAAAGTTTTTTTCAACTTCAAGATAAACAAGAAAATTCTTTAAATAACTTTTTGTAAGTGCACTTAAACTCATATAAAAATTATAAGATAATGTTCGCAAATTGTACAAGTTAGTAAATTTTTTGCTCTATCTTATTTGAAAAAAAAAGTTCTTATTGTATTATAGACATACGAACGGAGTCATTTTTTTGATTCCGGTACGAAACAAAAAGGAGAGGAAATTGTCTATCGTTCTGGATAAAAAGCAGTGTCTTATAGCTGGTGACGGTGAACTGCCTGTTGCTATGGCAGAATCTGCACAAAAAAACGGATTTGATGTAGTTGCGATATCTTTGTCCTCGGATAACAGAAACAAACTTAAAAAATTCTGCACAAAAGTATACAGTTACGGTCCGGGAGAAGTTTTAAAAATCAAACAAACATTGATTGATGAAAAAATTACCCAGCTGACATTTATCGGAAAAGTTCACAAAGGACTTCTGTTAAGACGTCCGAAACTCGATATGGAAGCAATAAGACTCATGAAAGAAGCCCAAAGGCTCAATGATGATGCTGTTATGTTGATTCTTGTTGACCAGCTTGAGCAAATGGGAATAAGAGTTCTTGACCAAACCATATTTATCAAAAATCTTATGGCTCCTCCCGGGGTTCTTGGCGCACATGAGCCGGATGAAGAACAGTCTCTGGATGTTGAATACGGATACTGGCTTGCAAAAGAAATGGGCAAACTCGACGTGGGGCAGTCTGTTGTAATCAAAAACAAAATGATTATGGCAGTAGAAGCTATTGAAGGTACAGACAAATGCATAGAACGAGGCTGCAAACTGGGCGGCAAAGGCATCACTGTCGTAAAAGTCAGCAAGCCGACTCAGGACAAACGCTTTGATATTCCTGCAATAGGTCTAAATACATTAAAAACAATGGACAGATTCGGAGCAAAAATTCTGGCGATAGAAGCAAATGAAACCATTATTGTTGACCAGAAAAAAGTTATAGAATTTGCCGACAAAAAAGGAATTATAGTAATGGCAATATAACGCCGTCTTGTGGAATTGTTTTTTAACAAACAGGAGGGCAGGTATGGATAAAAAGAAACTTTTCATAATCACAGGCGAATTATCGGGCGACAAACATGCCTCTCTTGTTGTACAAAATTTACTTGCATCAGGAAATGACATTGAAATAGAAGCAATAGGCGGAGAAAATCTTAAAAAACTCGGAGTAAAACTTTTTGCCGATCATTCAAAAGCACACATGTCGGCTATGGGATTAACTCCCAAAATTCTGTTTGACCATATTACGCTCGGAAAAAGAGTTGTAGATTATCTCAAAAATGTATATAAACCGGATCTTGTTCTTTTAATTGATTACGGCGGATTTAATTTAAATATCTCAAAATTTTTAAAAAAAGCGGGGATTAAAGTTTTTTACTATATTCCTCCGCAAATATGGGCATCTCGAAAATGGAGAATAAAAACCGTCAAAAAAAATATTGATAAGGTCATGACAATATTCCCTTTTGAAAAAGAAATGTACGAAAAAGAGGGAATAGATGCTCAGTTTGTAGGTCATCCGCTGGTAACACAAATGCCTGCACCTTCAGATAGAGACGCTGTTTTTGAAAAATACGGATTGGATAAAAACAAAAAACTTATATCAATATTTCCAGGCAGCCGTACATTTGAGCTGCATTATTTAATGGATACTTTTTTAAAGGCAGCTGATATTATTTCAAAAGAGAGAAATGATATACAGTTTGTTATTGCACAGGCTGACAGTTTGAAAGATACGGTATTTAATAAATTTTTGAAAAACAGCGGACTAAAAGTAATAAAAAACGCAAACTATGAACTTTTAAGCACATCTGATGCATTGATGCTGGCATCAGGCACAGTTGCGCTTGAAGCGGCATTTTATCACACGCCAATGATTATCAGCTACAAAGGTCCGGTGATTGCTTATCTTGTATATTTGCTTGTACGCTGCATAAACAGAGTTTGCCTGCCTAACATAATTATGAACAAAGATATAGTGCCTGAACTTTTAATGAAAGATTCAAATCCGCACACTATTGCAAAAGAGCTGCTAAAAATTCTTGACGATGAACAGTACAGAAACAACATGATTGAAGATCTTTCACAGGTAAAACAAATGCTCTCAAAGCATGAGGCAGCAAAAGAAGTTGCACAGATAATAAGCACAGAGTTAAAAAATGACCAAAAAGCTTAGTTTGATACAGTTATTCTGGATATTTTTCAAAATTGGTCTTGTCCTGTTCGGAGGGGGATATGCCATCTTGCCGTTTTTAAAAGCAGAAATGGTAGATAAAGCCCAAATATGCACAATGGAAGAAATAACGGACTATTATGCACTCAGCCAGTGTTTTCCGGGGCTGGTAGCAGGCAATGTATCAATGCTTACCGGACATAAAGCAAGAGGGATTCCGGGTGCACTTGCGGCAGTCACGGGAGTTTGCATGCCGGCTTTTCTCGCAATAGTGATAGTCTTTTCCTTTTTAGCCGCAATAATGGGATTTCCGCTAATTCAAAATATCTTTGAGGTGCTTGATCTTGCTGTTTGTGTACTTATACTTTTAACTGTTCTTGAATTATGGGATTTTTCCGTATTTGACAAAACAACAACCGTTATTTTTCTTGCTGCACTAACAGCATCAATTGTGAATGTATCGCCTTTTATCATTGTAATTTCAGCGGGATTAATCGGGGTTCTGAGACATTTTATTTTCCCAAAAGCAAAGACCTGCTGCCCCTGTGTAAACAAAGAAAATGAAACGGGGGATAAAGAATGAACAGCATACTTGTCCTTGCGTTTGAATATTTCAAAATCGGTGCTGTTGCTATCGGCGGCGGATATACGGTAATTCCCTTTTTGTATTATCTGGTTGAAAAATACAACTGGTTTAATGTGTCAGAAATCACTCAGATGATTGCAATCTCCAACCTTACCCCCGGACCGATAGGCATCAATATGGCTACATTTGTCGGAATAAAAGTCGGAGGTATATTCGGAGCTGCATTTACGACTGTGGCTTTTATGGTTCCTTCTTTTATAATAATAACAATACTGTCAAAGTTTTTGAAAAAAAACAAAGAAAACCCGTTAATCAACAATATTTTGTACGGACTCAGACCTGCGGCTGTTGCTCTTATCGGTGTAGCAGGCTTAAAAATAATGAACGAAACCTGTTTCCATCTGGAAAAATTCAAACAGACATTTAATTTTTGGGATTTAATTTCGTTTAAGTCGTTTGTACTTTTAGCTGTTTTTACGGCTCTGGGCTTAAAAATGAGAAAAAATCCAATGATTTTAATAGTTATTTCAATATTTGTAGGATTAGTCGTGAAGTTATGAAAAATTTAAAAATCGTTTTAACAATAGTAATAATTACTTTGATCTGCGTAAGCGCCGTTTATGAGATATTACGCCCGAAAAAAAATATAACACCGACAGCGGGAGAAAAAGAAGAAGTCACCTTCTGGTCTTTGCAAATGGGGACATTTGGAAATTATATGAATCCCATTATTGAAGAGTTTGAAAAGCAGAACCCGGACATAAAAATAAAATGGATAGATGTCCCGTACTCTGAAGGAGAAAAAAGAACACTCGCATCAATATTGAGCAGCAACCCGCCCGATCTGGTAAACCTTACACCGGATTTTTCAAGTATACTTGCACAAAAACAGGCTCTTGAATATATAGACTGCAACAAACTTTCCGCATACAACAATAAAATAGTACAAATGCTGCAGCAGAACGGAAAATGCTATGCAGTACCTTTTTATGCAACGTCTTCAATCACTTTTTACAACAAAAATATTGTAAAAAGAGCAGAAATAACAAAAATTCCAAAAACATATGATGAACTTTTTAAAATTGCACCGCAAATAAAAAACAAAACCAATACCTTTGTGACAATGCCTACACTCACAGAAAATGATACTTTTTTAAAAATATTGAATAAATATAACGTGAATAACTCCGATAAATTGGCAAACGAAGAAAGCATCAAGCTTTTTGAAGAATACAAAAAACTATACAAAAATGACTTAATTCCCAAAGAATCGATTACCCAAAATCACCAAGAAGCACTTGAAAAATATATGTCCGGACAGATTGCTTTTATTCAATCCGGCGCAAACTTTTTGAACATAGTAAAAGAAAATGCACCTCAGATATTTAAAGTTACGGATGTATCAGAACAATTTACGGGAAATAACGGTAAATATGATGTATCTGTTATGAATCTGATTATACCGGCAAGAGCAAAACACAAAGAGGCTGCTCTAAAATTTGCTTTGTTTTTAACAAATTCGCAGAACCAGACCGAATTGGCAAAGCTGACAACCATTCTGCCCGTTAACAAAAAATCCCTTGAGAACGAATATTTCAAAACATACAATAACAATGATACAATAGCAAAAGCCAGATATATCAGTGCACAGCAACTCGAAAATCTGATAACTCCTATTGAATTCAAAAAAAATAAAAAAGAAATAATAAATCTTTTAAACAGTACAATCCAGCAAATAGTTCTGGAAAAAACAAAGGTCAAAAAAGGATTGCTGGATTTACAAAAAAATTGGAAAATATTGGAAGAAAACAAATGATTTTTGCTGATTTAGAACTCAAAATCTCAAGCCCAAAAGGCAATGAGATACTACTTTTAAAAACAGAACCAGAGGTTTATGAAAAAACAGTTCTTGTTATAGGTGTATTCCACGGAGATGAACCTGCGGGAGAATATCTTATTAACAGATACCTTCAAGAAAGGCACGATACAAAAAACAGAATTTTGTTCATTCCTTGTTTAAATCCTGACGGAAAAGAACAAAAGACCAGAACAAATTCAAACGGAGTAGACCTCAACAGGAATTTTCCGACAAAAAACTGGGAAAAAACAGAAAAATCATCTGAATATTACGGCGGAGACACACCAGCCAGTGAACAGGAAACACAGTTTCTTATCTATATAATCGACAAATACAAACCGGATTTGATAATAACACTGCATGAACCATACCGTGTGGTAAACTATGACGGACCTGCAGAAAAAATTGCAGAAAGAATATCCCAAATAACCGGTTATAAAACAGAAAAAAATATCGGATATCCAACACCGGGCAGCTTTGGCACTTATTGCGGAATAGAAAAAAGTATTCCTACAATAACTCTTGAACTTCCAGAAAACGAGGAGCAAGAATTATTGTGGAATACAAACAAAGGTATTTTCGACTACATTATTTCTTCGGATTTTGATAAATCGGAGATATAGGAGTAGTCGTTATTGTTTTCTTAATAAAACCGCTATGCTCCTTCTTTTCAGGTGTATCTGTCTTGCTTATCAAAAACACCATTGTCTCGCCGGGAGCCATGTTAAGTATCAAGTTCTTTTTATTCATTATAGGATTTGAAATACTTTTTAACGGGAACATTATATCTTCCGGACTGTGATCCTTGATAGAAATTTTTCCTTCACTTTGATAAACCAAATCCTTATTTAAAATGACAAGAATTGTTGAATATCTGAGTTTAAACTGATAAGCAAATATTGACGGATTACCTGTATCCAAAAAGCTCAATGTGCCTTTATTCAATATTTCTGTAGACATAGATTTTAGTTTATTTGCCATTTTAAAATCAAGCAACAAACTCGGATTTGGACCGCCCGGCTTTCTGGAAAAGTTGAAAATATCAAATTTGCCCTTGTGAACAAAGTAATAATCATCATCAGTATATGTTTTTGCAGCTTTCTGATTTGCATATTTATATTGATAAGCATCTCCTGTCTGTATTCCGTCTACAAAATATGAGTTCACAGGCAGTGTGGCTTGAAGCCATATAATCATATTTGCAAATGGCATACCGCCGGTATTTATCGGAGATTCAACATCGTGCGTTGCAAAACTGCCTATAACAGCTTTTGGCTGTTTTTTAGTTTCAAATTCTTTTCTAATAGTTTCTATAAGAGACAATTCTTTTTCAAATTTTGCAGAGTTGTCCCAATCTTTGAAATTAAAGAAACTTCCGTACCATCCGTCAAAGCCTGCTTCAAGAAGGTTATAATACGGAGTAAAAGGAGCACCCGGAGCTAGCGGTTCACTCCAGCTCTCTGATGCCTCAGCAATAAATAAAAACTGCTGGTCATTTCTTCTGGCATAAGAAATCAAATTTTGCCAGAATTTTGCGGGTTTTGATGTTGCCACATCAGCTCTGATGCCATCAGCACCCAATTTTTGTACCATATCAATATACTGTTTATAAAGAGAATAAACAGCATCGTTTAATGAACCATCCGCATTTTGTGTTTTAAAAATTCTTACATCAGTCCAGTCCAAAGGAACAAGAGGCTGTCCGGCTGCATCAGTCATGAATAATGAGGGCTCAGCAAGAAACATATCGTATGAGCCGCAGCTAGGCATATCAAAAATGACTCTGATATTTCTTTTGTGACATTCTTTTACAAATGCCTTTGCCTCATCATATACACTTAGATTGTTAGTAGTGTCATCAAGCTGAGGGTTCAATTTAGTAAAATCAGATATTGCGTATAGTGAACCTGCCGTTCCGATAGCCTTCACTTTTCCCGTCGGAGTGACAGGAAGCAGATGTATTGTATTTATACCAAGTTCTGCAAGTTCATCCAGTCTCTTAACGGCATTTACAAAATTTCCGGGGGTTTCACCTTTTTCTATTTCAACAATATCATTTTTATTCTTGTCATTAGCATTAAATGTTCTTATATTTATAGCCATAATTATTGCTTTATTTTGCAAAAATAAGGCTCTTGCATCATTCACCCATACTCCGTTATTCAACGCTGCAAAAGACGGTGATGAAAAGAAGACAGCTACAATCAGCACAGATATATAACGCAAAAGTTTTTTCATAATTAAACTCCTCATGTTCCAATGATTTGATTATACAAAAGTCACATAGTCATTGCAACTCGACACAAGATGAGTTATACTTAGAAAGTATCATTATTATTGGAGGCAATACATGCGCATTCACGTTAACGGTAAGAACATTGAAATCACAGATGCAATCAAAGCTTATGCAAAAGAAAAAATAGGTAAGGTTGCTGCTCATTATGATCAGATTGAAGCTATTGATATTATGCTTACTGTAATTAAAAACCCAAGTGTAGCAGAAAATCACACAGCAGAAGTTACATGCAAATTGACAACAGGTGCTGTTCACGTTGCTGAAACAGCAGAATCTATGTATGCAAGTATTGACCTTGTTGCTGACAAGTTGGCAAGACAGGTGAAAAAATTTAAAGACAAAAACCTTGGTAAATCAAAACTTGACTCTATCAGAACAACAGCCAATCTTGAAGAAGAAATAAAAGAAGAAGAAACAGTTTCAGAATAATATTCTGAATAATATAATAAAAAAATAAAAAAACGGCTCCGTTAAAAATCCGGAGCCGTTTTTCTATTCAATATACTTTCCGTTAAAAAGTTCCATAACCATCTTTGACTGATCTGATAAGTCTTCAGGAACCTCATTTTGTTTTTCTGTTATATTTGACTGATTATCACTTTCTGTAGAAGAAACGCTTTCCCTTAAGCCAAAAGCATTTTCCTCCTCCTGAGTGATTTCAGGCTCATTTGTTTGAACAACAGGTTTTCTCTCCAGTTTTTCCAATGCAGGTTTGGGGCTCTCAGTCATATTTGCATCTGCAAGCCTGATATGTATATTCAAATCAGATACACCAAAATATTTCATTGCCGCTTTTTTCAACGGTGCATTTTTTGATTCTTCTTTTGCCTGTTTTACAAAAATATCCTTCATAAAAGCAATTTCAATACCATCTTTCGTCAAAGACACAGGTCTTGAAAGATTATAGAAAAACATTCTCGATGGAACGCTTTCAATATTCTGCAAAATTCCCTGCCAGATTGCAGAAGTATCAGCTGTATCTTGAACAGATGAAGAAACAGTTTGATTTAAAGATTCTTTTTCCGCTTCCTTTGACACCGGTGACTGAGACATAACATCCGTTTTTTCGTCAGCTTTGTTTATATTTGCGTGTTTTTCTTCAACAGGAGGCTGCTGCGATATTTTTGCCTGCGGTTTAGGCTCATCCTGTACTATTTCTTTCGGAGAAGACTGCACGGGCTGAGATTTGGGTTCAGGAATTTTAAAAACAGAATTTCCCAACGGAATATCACTATGGACAGAACCCGAAGCAACAGACGATTCAAGTTTTTCAATTCTGTTGATAAGCTGCGAATACGAACAATAGTTGATATTTGCAGACAGTTCCATAACACACAGTTCAAGCCAAAGATAACGATTTGTTGTTTCTTTTATTTCTTTTGAGTAAAAAGCAAGTCTTTCTATTGTATAAATTATCTGCTCAGCCTCAATATTTTCAGACTGTTCCTTAAGTTTTAATATATGCGCTTCGCTCAATTGTGTAAGTTCTGCTGCAATTTTTCTGTCCGAACAGTTTTTTACAACAAGCAGATTTCTAAAATATTGAATAAGATTTGATATTATTTGAAAAGGTTCATTTCCTTTATTGTAAATATTATCCAGAGAAGACAGTGCATTTTGGGTTTCAGAGGTCAGTAAATAGCTGCTCAAGTCATACAAAGATTCAAAAGACAGTCTACCGAGCATCTCATTAACGTCATCAGAGGTAATTTCCTTATCTGCATCAAGGACACTAATCTGATCCAGCAACGCCAAAGAATCTCTCATACCCCCTTGAGAACTTCTTGCAATAGTATATAGAGCATCCTCAGTAATTTTTATATTTTCCTGTTCACTTATATATTTCAGCCTTGATACAATATCTTCCGTAGTAATACGGCGGAAATCAAACCTCTGGCATCTTGAGATTATTGTATCAAGCACCTTGTGCGGTTCTGTTGTGGCAAGAATAAATATAACGTTTTCAGGCGGTTCTTCCAACGTTTTGAGCAGAGTATTAAACGCCTCAGGTGTCAGCATATGGACTTCGTCTATAATATATATTTTGTATCTTCCGTTAACAGGAACAAATTGTATCTTTTCAAGAATATTTCTGGCATCTTCTACTTTTCTGTTTGAAGCCGCATCTATTTCGATAACATCAATAGGTGTAGAATTTGCTATATCTTTACAACTCGGACATTCTCCGCAAGGTTCAAGAGTGGGACCTTTCTGGCAGTTTAGAGATTTTGCAATAATTCTGGCAGTTGTCGTTTTTCCCGTACCTCTCGGACCGCAAAGCAGATAAGCATGCGATATTTTATTCAAATTAATAGCATTAGACAGGGCTTTTACAATATTTTCCTGCCCTATCAAATCCTTGAATGTCTGCGGTCTGTATTTTCTATACAACGGTAAGTATCTTTGTGCCAAAACTTTACTCCAACTCAAATCATATAATATAATTATACGGTAAATGCAAAGAAAAGGACACTTTTGATTTGTTAATTCCCAAAAAATTAAAAAAAGGCGACACAATAGGAATTCTCTCCGTATGCGGGGATATAAAAGACAGCTCAATGCTTGATACAGCTAGACATACAATTGAAAACGCAGGCTACAAAGTAAAAATCTCACAAACTGCTTATACAAGAAAAAACTATCTGTGTGCGGATGACGAAACAAGAGCAAATGAACTAAACAATTTTTTTGCCGACAAATCAATTGATGCCATTATAGCTGCACGAGGCGGATACGGCGCCATAAGAATACTGGATAAAATTGACTATGAAATAATAAAAAGCAATCCAAAAATATTTGCCGGATATTCAGATATTACTGCTTTATCTTTAATGATATACAAAAAAACGGGACTTATTACCTACAATGCGCCGATGGCATACTCTGACTTCGGCTCTGATATAGATAAATACACTGAAAAATCGTTTTTCAACACACTTGAAAACGATATTTCCGAAATTATTATTGACAACCCGCACATATACTCAGAAGGAGTAACATCAGGAATAATATGGGGAGGAAATCTCTCCACTATTCAATCACTATGCGGACTTGATTTTCTTCCGGATGAAAAATTTATATTCTTTGCTGAAGATATAAATGAACCCGTGTACAAAATAGACAGAATGTTTACACAGCTTTTGAACATAAAACAATTTAAGCAAAACATCTCAGGAATAGTTCTTGGGGATTTTAGCGGAATTGATAACGAAAGATACTTTGACATATTTTTCAAAGAATTATCCGATGAGCTGAAAATTCCTGTTATTGCCGGTTTAAAATTCGGTCATGGAAAGCAAAAGCAAACTTTTCCCATAGGAATAAAAGCATTGCTTGACACAAATCAGGGAAAAATATTTTTGACACAATAAAAAGAGTTCCCCCAAAGGAACTCTTTTTTATTTCTAAGCTGTTACTTATGCTTCATATTTTTTGAAAAGAATAGAAGCATTGTGTCCGCCAAAGCCAAATGAATTTGTCAAAGCATATTTTACATCAGCTTTCTGGGCTTTGTGAGGAACATAGTTCAAATCAGCAACGGCTTCATCCTGATTATCAAGATTGATAGTCGGAGGAACAATGCCATGATTTATTGCCTCGATACATACTATTGACTCAGCAGCTCCTGTTGCGCCGAGCATATGACCGTGCATTGATTTTGTTGAACTTACAAGAAGCTTTTTGTTTGTTGAAAGATCGCCAAAAACTCTCGCAATTGCCTGAGATTCAGCAATATCACCAAGACCCGTACTTGTTCCGTGAGCGTTTACATAATCAACATCTTTCGGATCTATACCGGCATCTTTAACTGCAAGTTTCATCGCCATTGCCGCACCGGCGCCATCTGAAGCAGGAGCAACAATATCATAAGCATCTGCAGTTTGACCGTATCCGACAACTTCTGCATATATTTTTGCCCCGCGTTTTTTAGCATGTTCCAATTCCTCAAGAATAAGAACAGCAGCACCTTCTGACATGATAAAGCCGTCTCTGTCTTTGTCGTAAGGTCGTGATGCTTTCTGCGGCTCATCATTGTGTTTTGAAAGTGTTCTTGCGCTGGTAAATGCTCCTATACCAAGTTTTGTAATAACAGCTTCAGCACCGCCAGCCACAACTACATCAGCATCATCCCACTGAATAGCACGAAAAGCATCGCCAACACTGTGAGCAGAAGTTGCACAAGCAGTAACAACAGCCTTGTTTACACCTTTTGCACCATGTTTGATAGATATTCTTCCTGCACCCATATCTGCAATAATCATAGGAACAGTGAACGGAGAACATTTTGTAGGTCCTTTTGCCGTAATAATATCATGTTGTTTTTCAAAAGTATCAAAACCGCCGGCAGCAGAACCAACTATAACACCATATCTGTAAGGGTCAACATTTTCACCAGCAACAATACCAGCGTCTGCAATTGCTTCATCTGCTGCAACCATTGCAAACTGTGTATATCTGTCCATTCTTCTTGCATCTTTAGGATCAAGATACTCTTCCGGCTTAAAATCCTTTACC
>CALVEJ010000033.1 GCA_944326535.1 Candidatus Gastranaerophilales bacterium
TCACCACCACCGTGCGGGTGATCGCAAGGGTTCATTGTTACACCACGTACTGTAGGTCTGATACCCATATATCTTTTTCTACCGGCTTTACCGATTTTCATGTTTTTCTGTTCAGCGTTGCCTAAAACGCCAACTGTAGCCAAACATTCTTTTCTAATCATTCTCATTTCTGAGCTCGGTAATTTGATAGTAACGTAATTGCCCTCTTTAGCCATCAACTGTGCAGCAGCACCTGCTGTTCTGACTAATTTTGCACCACGACCAGGTATCATTTCTATGTTATGTACCATAGTACCTAACGGAATCAATTCCAACGGCAAAGCATTACCTGTGATGATATCTGCGTTAGGTCCTGAAATGATAGTATCACCTACATTCAAGCCTTGTGGTGTCAAGATATATCTTTTTTCACCGTCAGCATAGAAAACAAGTGAAATTCTAACATTTCTGTTCGGATCATATTCAATTGTTTTTACTACTGCAGGAATACCGAATTTTTCACGTTTGAAATCGATTACACGGTATGCTCTTTTTACTCCGCCTCCTTTGTGACGGCAAGTAATACGTCCAGTGTTATTTCTTCCTGCTGTTTTTCTTATCGGCTTCAACAAGGACTTTTCGGGTTTTGATGCAGTGATTTCAGCAAAATCACTTTTTGTCATTCCTCTTTGTCCCGGAGAAGTTGGATTTATTGTTTTTATACCCATTTTTTTGCTCCTGTTTTCTAGGGTTTGCATAACCATCGGCTGTTATTTGCCACCGTTATGCTTTCTGTACTCTAAATAACCGGTGTTTTTATTAAGCACCGACTAATTCTTCAATCGGATCGCCTTCGATTGTAACGATGGCTTTTTTACCTGATTGAGTTCTGCCTGCGCTGTAGCCGACTCTTTTTGCGTGAGAAGGCATATACACAGTGTTTACGCTTTTAACTTTTCTGCCCGGGAAAGCCAGTTCGACAGCTTGAGCAATTTCCACTTTTGTAGCATCTTTTACTACTTCAAATGTATATTGCTGCAATGTAGTTGCTTCCATAGACTTTTCTGTAATGATAGGTCTTTTAATGATATCGTACAGTCTTTCCGTATTGTTTTTCATGCTGCTCATTATTTAGACAACCTTTCAGTAATTTCTTTTATTGCTGCTTCTGTAATAATTACATTATCTGCTTCCAAAAGATCTTTAACGTTCAGATTGGAAGGTAAAATAATTCTTACATTCGGTAAATTTCTTGCGCTCAATTCGAGGTAAGCATTTTCTGCTGCTTTTACATCAGCAATGATTAAAATTTTACCTTCAACTTTGAGAGCTTTAAGAGTTTCTGCCATTAATTTTGTTTTAGGTTCATTAATTTCAGAAAAATCTTTAACCAAAACAGTGTTATCAATTCTGGCAGACAATGCGGATTTCAAAGCCAATCTTCTGGCTTTTTGCGGCATTGAAAAACCATAATCTCTCGGTTTGGGTCCAAAGATAACACCGCCGCCTGCAAACAATGGAGATCTCAAAGAACCTGCTCTTGCTCTACCTGTTCCTTTTTGTTTCCAAGGTTTTTTACCGCCGCCGGATACTTCTGCTCTGGTTTTTGTATTTGCACTGCCTGCTCTGCCGTTATTCAATTGACGTCTCAAAGCAAGGTGCATTACATGCAAGTTAGGCTCAACGCCAAAGACTTTTTCGTCAAGAGCGATTTGTCCGACTGCACTTCCTTTTGTATTTAGTATTGAAACTTCTTTTGTCATTTTCTTTAACCTCAATTAAATTTGTTATGTTTGAGCTTTATGTCTTGAAATTGTCCGCTCACGAAATGTTTTATTTCCGTTTAAAGGGTGCCGGGTTTGTTTCTCCCACATTGCCACCCGAACAATTTCGTTAGTTCCATTTAACTCTTGATGGGATAATTGTAACCATTTTGCCTTCCGGTCCGGGAACAGATCCTTTAACCAAAAGTAAATTGCTGTCTTTGTCAACCTGAACAACAGTCAATTTTGTAATAGTGACTTTTTCATTTCCCATATTTCCTGCCATTCTTTTACCTTTAATTACACGGCTCGGAGTAGTACCTGCACCGATAGAACCGGGTTCTCTGTGATTTTTTGAACCGTGACCCATTGGTCCTCTTGAGAAGTTCCATCTTTTTACAGTACCTTGGAAACCTTTACCGATTGATTTACCTGTAACATCAACTTTTTCAACATTATCAAGTACAGACAAATCAATCTGTTGTCCAACTTTATATTCTGATGAGTTTTCTACTCTGAATTCCTGCAAATTTCTGAAGTTATCAAGTCCGTTTTTTGCAAAGTGACCGATTTGTGCTTTAGAAAGATGTTTTTCTTTTGCAGGTTCAAAACCAACCTGAATAGCACTATATCCGTCTGTATCAACAGTTTTAACCTGAGTAACTGTCATCGGATCAACTTTGATAACTGTTACAGGAATTGCCAGTCCTTGTTCATCAAAGACTTGAGTCATTCCTAATTTTTTACCAACAACGCCTAATCTGTTTTTTGATTTAGACGCATTTTTAGCGTTTGTAGTCATTTTCTACCTTTCTCCTTGTGAGCGCTACTTGTTACTATTGAGCGGATGTCCCTGCCGCTTCTCTTTTGTTACGGACTGTAGATCACATTAAATCTTATTCAATTGTTAATGTGTTATTTGTTTCGGATTTTTATAACCCTTAATACGAAGTTTTACTTATTTCCGCCTGTCAAATCAAAGATTTGTTCGTTCCGTTAACTTTGTTAACGCCACAACGGCGGTTGGAACAGTTTCGGCTTTTGGTCTTTCTGTCCTGAAAGCCCTGCAAGCCTCCACAGACCTTAGAGCTTAACTTCAATATCGACACCTGCAGGCAAATCCATTCTGCTTAACTCTTCAGTAGTCTGTTGAGTCGGGTCATAGATGTCGATAATTCTTTTGTGGATACGCATTTCAAAATGTTCTCTAGATTTTTTATCCACGTGAGGTGATCTTAAAACGCAATACAATCTTCTTTTTGTCGGAAGCGGAATAGGACCGGCAACCTTAGCATCAGTTCTCTTTGCTGTTTCAACAATTTTTTCTGCAGAAACATCAATGAGCTTATGATCATATGCTTTTAAGCAAACTCTGATTCTTTGTCTCTTTTGAGATGTACTCATTTGTTATACTTCCTTTGCTTTATTATTTTGCCTCAAATCGCTGGGGAGTGCAGATGGCAGCTCTATTCATTGTTTTGCGCACATTTATGCACATAGCCAGCTAGTGTATTAATAACCTTATATTAAACAAAATTGCTCGTCAACAGTATTTTTTAGATTTTTATTCAAATTGCAAAAAATTTACAAAAGTTTATACAAAGAACTCGACATCTAAAAGGAATGATGATAAAAACAACCGCAAAAGTAAATTGCCCGAGAAAATTTTGCTCACGTTCCTTATCGCAAAATTTTCTCGAACAATATTCATAGCTCCTTTGATCATTATACTATCTGTAATTACATAGCAAAATCGGGTAGTAGTTGATAATATGTTCGAGAAAAATTCGTGATAAGGAGTAAAACGACGTGAACGAATTTTTTGAGTGACACATTGAAAAGGTGAGCAGGCGCTGGCAGCGGTCAGCCGGCAGCAACTGCGATACTAGATTAGAGAACTGTATGGTTTAAATGTTTCATTTGTGCTAAACTTCATAACGATGAGCAGCGAATATTCATACTGGCAGGATTTTTTTAAATCGGAAAAATTTAAGAAGCATCTAAATAGTCTTAAAAGAAAACTAAAAAATAAAAAAGTGGTTTTCTATTGTAACGGTATTTATTTTGATGCTTTAAGTGATTTGTATAATTTATCTGAATATTTTTCTGTAGTCGGAGTATCTGATATAAGGTATGAACAAAATTGTGAGTCAGATTATAAAGGGTACAGGTGTATTAAACCTTCTGAATTGAGACAAACAGGAGCAGATTGCGTAATTATTTCCTCCCCGAATCCTGATTTTATAAAAGAATATTTACAGAAAAATAACCTTGTAAAATCAGTTATTTTACCTCTTTATAAACCTCAGCAGAATCTTTTCTTTCGAACCGTACTTGCTTTGGAGTATTTTAAAGTTACGAAAAATCTGTACAAAAGTATAAAATACTGCCTATTTTGCACGGAAGAAGAATTGCAGACAAAAATTAACTATGAGAATGTCTTGCAGGGGATAAAGAAGAAGGTTAAATCCGGCGGAAAACTCAGGGTGGTTTTTGTCTGTGAAGAAAATCAAAAGTGGGGGTATCAGTTTGTATATGAGCTGATGAAAAAAGATTCTGTATTTGAAGTTTTACCGGTTGTTCTATATCCGATAATTTCAAAAAACAGAGTGGAATTTACTCAGGAAAAGAATAAAGAATTTTTTACAAAACAGGGTGTAGAATCTGTTGACGGGTATGATTACGAGAGAGAAACAACGATTGATTTAAAAACATTTGCTCCGGACATAGTCTTTTACCAGCAGCCCTGGTATCTTGAGGGGGCAAATCACCCCGTAAATCTTTCAAAATACGCCCTTACTGTAATGATACCGTACGGATATACGACATTGAGCGAAAAGAGCTGGGGTTCAGATGCTGTAAGGCGTGTTTATTCAAACTTGTGGATGTTTTTTTCGGAAAGCAAATATCATAACAAGTTTTATGAAAAAACTGCAGGAATGCGCCATAAAGACAATTTGCTTGCTACCGGAACCCCGAAACTTGATTATTATATTATCCCTGTAAAACAAGAGTTTGAAGATCTTTGGAAAGGCGGAGAAAATCGTATTATTTGGGCGCCTCACCATTCAATAAATAATACGGGGCTTTGTATGAGTACGTTTGAAGAGTATTATAAGTTTTTCCTTGATTTTGCAAAAAATCACAAAGAGTATTCTTTTGTGGTCAAGCCTCATCCGGCATTGAGAAGTACATGTGCTGCTCAGCAATTTATAACAGAAGAAGAGTATGATACATATATGGAAGAGTGGAATAACCTTCCAAACGCAAGTGTTTATACAGAAGGAAATTATTTTGATATTTTTAAAACCTCTGATATTCTTGTAACGGATTGTTCATCATTTTTTGCTGAATATTTCCCGACAGGAAAACCCATAATTCTTTTAGACCAAAAAAACCGTGCTCCGTTTGATAAATTCGGAAAGCAGCTTGAAAAAGGGTTCTATAAGGTAAACAAACCGGGTGAACTTCCTAAACTGCTAACAAATTTATTAGTAAACAAAAATGATCCTAAAAAAGAATTGAGATTGAAAATCTATAAAAAAGAATTTCCATTTAGAAAGCAATTGGTTTCATACTGTATTATCAGATATCTGGACGGTTTGTTAAAAAAACAGGTTTGGTGAGATGATTGTAAAAATCAATATTAAAAGTAAAAAGCAGCAAAGGTCTATATAGCTTTCCTAAGGAATAAGGTTTATATATACTTTTGTTTTATGATTTCCCATTCTTTTGGTTTGCATGCATTCCAGTTAATCCCATGTTTAACAACTTTAGCAGGAACTCCGGCAATAATACAATTTTCTTCCGTAAATTTTTTTGTAACAATTGAGCCTGCTCCTATAACACAATTATCAGGTATTCTAGCACCCTTTAGAATTAATGCTCGTTGTGCAACCCATACATGATTACCTACTAATGTATCTTTGTCATGGTTTAAAAGTTCTTTAGTATTCATGTCATATATTGTGTGACTGTCGGATGTTCTTATTGCAATATTATATGAGAACATACAGTCATTGCCTATTTTAATGGTTTTATTAACGCTAAATTGTAAGTGTATTATCAAATCATATGCAGATAGTCTTTTACCAATTTCAACGGTATTATTTTCGCCGAGCAATATAGTTAATTTTCTGGTACCAAGATTTCTGTCAATTTTTACGGTATTACAACTACCCTCTGTTTGAATATATAATTTATTTATTATATTAAAAGGTTCTTTTATTTCAATATAGTTATTCTTACCGGAAAATTTAACGTTAAAATTTTTGATTCTGGGATTATAAACTTTTTTTCCGTTCAGTTTTATTAAGACAACAACATTATTATCAGATTTTTTATTAAGTACTTTATATATTTTCCTTAATAATGAACGTAAAAGGTGGTGATATCTTATAAAACTAATAATATTATATTTCATATTTAATTCTCAAAATTGTAAACTTCTTTCATTGTATCATAAGAATATTCCTTAAGATTATGAATGAGCTGTTTATCAAGACCTATTTCTATAACTTTTTCCAATTCATCAATAATATACTTGCTGTCACTAAATTTTTTACTTGTTATATATGCTGCCGGAGAGTTTATTATTTCTGCAAATCTTAATAATTTCTTATTCCATACGAGCCCGATGACAGGAATATTAAATGAGGTTGCAATAATATTTGCGTGTAACCGTGCGGCTATTATGGCTTTATACTTTGTTACGGTTCTAAGTAAGTCATCAACAGTTTTCGGGCACTTTGCTATTTTAGAGGCATCCTTGTTTAATATGTCTAAAAGCTTCAGACCAAAATTATAATCAGAGAGGGTTCCGTTACAGAATAGTTCCCACTTATATCCTCTATTTTCAAGTTCAATTATTATTCCTGTATAGAGATTGATTATATCGTGTATTGAGGTTTTAATATTATTGTTAGCAAAAATTTCCGGTCTTATGACTCCTATACCGATTGTAGGGGAGAGTGACGGCTTTTCTTGCCGTAATTCTGAAGCCCACATCGCAGGATCAAGTATTAGTTCGCAATTTTTATTTGCAATTGTTTTTAAGTAATCTATATCATCTCTTGTTGTAACTGTTTTAACACATTTTCTGCTAAAAATGTATTTATACAGAATGTTTTCTAAAAAAATGTCCGGTTTTTCAATACCAATTGCATTAAAGCAAACATTTTTATTATACTTTTGGCAGTATTGAACTATTGTGTAAGCAAAACACCATAAATTGTTATATGAGTGCTGAAATAATCCGCCTCCTGCAAAAATCACAGCATTACTGTTTTTGAGTGTATTTTTATAATTGTTTGTTAATTTACCATTTTTATTCCAATAGAGGAAAATTAATATAAAGATAAAATTATTAATGATTTTTTCCGGTACCGGAAAGTTTTTAAACTTATATTCCAAACACATTTTTACCTTTTGAAGTCTATTGTTAAAGTTTAAAAACTTTATAAACCTATCAGTATTAAAATTGTAATCAAGTTTGGTTATATTAAGTTTTATATTTTTTTCTTTGGCAATATTATTTAAAAGATAATTAAAAGTTTCGCCTATAAGCTGATCTCCAATAGATTTTAAAGATTGTAAATAAATTATAGTAAGAGATATTTCTTTTTTCATTCTATACCTCATTTATAAAATTTGAAATGAAATCAACTACTCGTTTCGAAGCTTTTCCATCTTCTATACAGCCCCTTGCATCCAAGAAATGTTCTATTTTCATTTTATAGACAGTTTCATCAAATGTGATAATATTATTGTATAATTGCTCATTGCTTTCGGCGATAGGAAATGGTGTTTCTTCCAACCTATAGTAGAAACCTCTTTCATTATTGTATTTAGAAATATCCTCTGCATATATAAATCCTGGTTTTTGAGATAACAGAAAATCAAATATACAGCTTGAATAATCTGTAATCATGATATCAGTGCAGTACATGATTTCTTGAATATCATCGTATTCACTCATATCAATTATAAATTCAGATTTATTGATGTATTGCTTAGACTTTTCTTTTAATCTTGGATGAAATCGTACTGCGACAATAAAATTTTTCCCGAATCTTTGGTCAGCCGCTTGCTTTATCTTTCCAAAATCAGCTTTAAACCAGTCCATTCGCATATTATCACGGAAAGAAGGTGCATATAAAATAATTTTTTTATATTCCGGTATATTGTATGAATTATAAACTTTCTGTTTAATATCCGTACTATTGCTTATAAAAAAGATGTCATTTCTTGGATGTCCCAAATTTAGTAAATTTTTATACAATAATCCTTCCCTAAAAACTTCTTGTTCAAATTGACTGTTTGTAATTCCATAGTTACATATTTTGGCATCATATGTACTGTCCTTTATCCAATCTTTATTTACGCTATTTAGGAAGGCTTTCACTTGAAAATCCATTTTTTTTATCCCTAATGAACCATGCCAGGTATTTAGATAGAGTTGATTTGGCTTTTTTCTTAATCCTACTTTTGTAAATAAAGACATTCTTGCATTATTTATCCATACTTTTGCCGTTGCTAATTCGTACAATGCAAGGAAGAAATTCGAGATATTGATTACTTTTAGCTTTTGTGGGAAGTGTTTACTGTAGTCGATTTTTTTTGATGTGAACCATATAATTTTATAGTTTGTATTTCTTTTTATTAGTTCTTCTGCAATATATTTTGGATTACAGCAGTACCCTTTGTTTATGTAATTAATTAGTATGATTTTGTTCTTATTGATTGGCAATAAATATAAAAATTGACAGAAGATACTGCTGACGAAAAAATTAAAAGAATTCTTTATCCAATAAACAAGAGCATACTTCATTGACATAAATCCTCATCTATTCCTTGCTTTATTTCTTTACTGCTCTCAAAATCCCTGTTTTACAAGGATAATCCCTAAAATCAAATACAAAAAACCCCGCCTTTGTTAGAATTTCTATTAATTTTTCCGGAGAGTGCATATGATATTCCATAATCAATACTTCAACTTTTTCAAACAAATTGTTTTCCGCAAGATCCGGCAAAATATCCCATTCAGAACCTTCACAGTCAATCTTCATAAAAATGGGATATTCCTGTTCCTTAAATAACGGTGCTAAAACTTCAGATGCTTTTCGAATTTCTACTTTATCCATATCCGGACATTTGACTGAGGCGGAGCCTTTTAGCGTACTCATACAGATAGAGCGTTTTATGTTATATGAAAATTCGAGGGTTTCATTTCTATTAGAAAGTCCATAGTTGAACGGGTGAATTTTCTCTGAATTTTTATTTCTTTTAATATTATCAAGAGCAATTTTGTATGTTGCATGAAACGGTTCAAATCCGTAGATTTGTTTAATATTTTCACTCTGGGCAAATAAAATACTCGTAGTTGCCATATTCATACCGATGTCAAACATTACATATGGTTTGGTGATAGTAAAATTATAGTCTTTTTGAATATACGCCCCAGCCATTGGAATATCTGATTCTGTCGGAAATTTAAAATCAAATGTATTATTAGAAACAAATACAAATTTTTGATCCTGGCTGAAGCTGATTTTATATCCAAGTTCACTTAACCATCTGTACATTTTGGATTTGTTTTGTACATTTTTGCGGAATTTAAATCTGTACAAAGCCGTGAATAAGTTATGTTTTATACTCATTGTTCTGATTCCTTTTCTAGACCTAGTATTGTTCTGTTAAACATTTCATCTAAATTTACCCTGGCTTTCCAGCCCAACTTTTCCACCTCGGCAGTATCAAGGATAACCTTTACAATCGGATTGTAACCTCTTTCTTTGTTGTCGATTTCATATTTTACTGTAACGTTACCTTTTTTTGCTGCAATTCCAGCCATTTCGTTTATAGAAATTGCTGTATTCGGGTTAGCAACATTATATGCACCTTGATCTTTTCCTTTAAGTAAAATGGTAAGAAGAGCACTGACAGCATCTGTTAGATAGCAGTAATTCCGTACTGTTTCCCCTTTTGTATGTAAAACAATATCAGTTTTATTAACGACAGATTTTGCAAACTGGGCAAATACTCTGTTGTCATCTTTTGTAACTCCCGCTCCGAATGTTTGTGCAAGTCTTGCAATTTTGACATTTAAACCATATTCACTTGAATACGAAATACAAAGATTCTCCGCAAGTCGTTTTCCTTCGGGGTAGCTGTTTCTTGAACTTAAAACTTCTAACTTGCCGTAGTCTGACTCTTTTAACGGTATTTCACTTAATATAGTTCCGTATACTTCCAGAGATGATAGGTATAAGAAACTCTTGGCGCTTACTTTTTTTGCATAATCAAGCATATTTTTAGTGCCGTTAATTATTGTCATAATTGTTTCAACAGGTTTTGTCACAAAATCCTTTGAGGATGTTGTATTAGCGGTATGAATTATATAATCAACTCTCCCTTCATAAGTCAGAGGCTGATTCACGTCCTGCACAATTATTTCAAGATTGGGATTTTCCAAGACTTTTTCAAAAACCTTTTTCGCCTTTTCTTCATTCCTTACAAGGGCAATGACTTTTATATTAAGGTTTCTCAGCCTGTTAGCGCACAAAATTCTAAGTACAAGTTCGCTTCCGATAAGTCCCGTCGCTCCGGTTATCAGAATTAATTTTGAATCAAGTTCATCAAAGATTCTGTTTTGTGCTAATTCTTCCAAGTCTTCTTGTCTGATTTTATTTGCTGTTTCAAACATTTTTCCCTTATTTAGCTGCTTTTTCATGAGATTCATTTTCGTCAAGAAATTTCAGAACTCCTTCTAATATATATACATCCTGCGGTGTTGTTATCTTAATATTCCCAAAGTTTCCTTTTACAAGGTGGATTTCTTTTCCGAGAGTATGATAAATAGTGCAGGAATCCACCATATTATCATATCCGCCGTTCACCTCTTTGATTTTTTTATGAGCTTCAAGAATTTTTCCCAGTCTGAAACTTTGAGGCGCTTGAGCAGCATAAGTATCTTTTCTTAGAGGAACTTCCATAGGCTTTTTCCCGTCAGTACTTATTAGTATAGTTTCATAACAAGGAACAACGGTTATAGCGGTGCCGTTCTCTTTTACACTCTGAATATTATCAGAGATAACTCTCTTTGTAAGAACCGGTCTGACTCCGTCGTGAATAAGTACTATTGAATCTTCAGGATTCTCTTATTCTGCCGCTTTTAAAGCATTATATATTGAATCCTGCGCAGTTTCTCCGCCGGCAACGATTTTTTTGACCTTATTAAGGTCGTATTTCTTTACTAAATCCTCAGTGTATTTCATATAATCGGAAAGGATTGCAATATATATTTTATCAATCTCTTTATGCTCCTGAAACCTTAGAAGTGTATGTACCAGGATTGGTTTTTTTTTATTTCCAGAAATTGCTTTGGAACTGAGTCCTGAGAACCGTTAAGCCTTTGACCTCTTCCGCCCGCAAAAATTATTGCAATATTCATATTATTCAAAAATCTCTTTCAACAAAGTTAAAAACGGTTTATCCACAAGCGGCAGTACTTTAATCTTAGTACCTTTAAATACATTATTCTTAAAATCATCCATTATCCCTAAAAATTTGAGCGTGGATATTAAAACGTAGTCAGGCTTGTAGTCAATAATTTTATCAAGAGGGACTATTTTATATCCAAAAGATTCTTTTCCCTCTTCTTCGCTTGTATATTTTCTGTCGGAAACACCTATAATATTAAGGTCGGATAAGTCATAATTTTCTTTAATTTTTTGAAAAAATAATCCTGTTCCGTAAATTATAACAGTTTTGTTTTTTAACTTTTTATTGAGTTTCTTAAGCTGTTTATCAAACTTGTACTTTTTCAACTCTTCTAATAATTCATCCATAATTGCTCTCTCTGTCTGTTATTTGTATATTATAGATTAAGCAGAAGCTATTTGCAATTATATTAACTTTTAATGACATTCGTACAAGTTCAAATACACCTAAACTTCCGCCACATAAAGGATACAGCCAAAAGCCGGGGGAGTAGACTTCAACGGATCACTCAAGAACTTTTCAAGTAATTTGGTTTGATTATTTTCGGACACTTACGGCAGGTTAAAATATAAACACAACGCCACTTTTCAGCCAATAATCATTTTAACCGTACACGATTGAAATGTCTGCACAAATACATTGAGCCTTGGCTCGAAACATTACTTATTTGACCACGGTTTCCGTGGGTTCGACAACAATTCTGAGAAATGGCGGAGAGGGTGGGACGTTTTGAGCCTTGGCTCGAAACATTACTTATTTGACCACGGTTTCCGTGGGTTCGACAACAATTCTGAGAAATGGCGGAGAGGGTGGGATTCGAACCCACGGTACAATCGCTTGCACACAGACTTTCGAGATCCGCACCTTAAACCACTCGGACACCTCTCCTTGGTTTCTATTCTATAACAAAATTGTTAAAATCTAAACTTTTTTTGTTTCAACGCCCGGTGTATCTTTTATAATAAACGGTCTTACAAAAGCATATGTACCGTACAAAGACAGCAGCAGACCCGATACTGACAATGCTTTTGATGTTTTTTGCATTTTTGAAGCAAGCAGCGTACCGAGTGTTGCAAGCGTTGTTCCGCTCATTATACCGAGATATCCTTTAAAAATAGTTCTGGGAACAACTATCGTATCAGTCATATCCGCAGAATTTTTTGCAGCGGTACGAAATTTGTCCAGAAAACTTTCTCGTTTTTTCTGTTCGGGGACAGATGCAGTTGTTTGCATAAAATTTGGGGTGATGGAATTAATGTTCATAGTATTAACCTGTTTTAAACTATTATACTATGATTTTAATACATAAATTACTCTCTGCAAGCCGGTTTGTCACATTCATCAATAACTTTTCCGAACAAAAGCCGCAACCCGCCAAAACGTTTGCGGAGAGTTTTTCGAACCCCGCATGAAATCGCATTTGCATTTGCAGCAAGACCTTGAACCTGACACATAGTTGTTTCGATATGAGGAATAATTCCATTCACGCCTGTAGTAGTTCCCGAAAGATTAGCACTCAGTATTTCAAGATTTTTTGTTGACGTTTCAAGATTTGATACGGAATTTTCCAAACTTTTTTGCTGTATTGATTTATTGAATTTAGATGTCATAGTATCCAGATTTTGTGTCGCTTTTGATAAATTGCCTGTTGTTGTATAAAGATTTTTTTGATTTTCTTTTAATATTTCATTTACGGATTCAAAAACCATACTCAATCCTTCCAACGCATTGTTAAGATTCTCCGAACTTTGTGCAAGATTATGTCTTATTGCCTCCAAATCATCAGCATTTTGATTTTTCATAAATTCATCAATATCGACAGTTGCCTTGCCTTCGAGAATTGCTCCGTTTGAAATCATTATGTTAGACGGTTCTTTGGGATAAATAAGCTCTAAGAAATCACGTTCTTTGTCATTGTGCTTTTCTTTTTTTAACAGAACAGTAGTATTATCAGGCAAGAGCAGATTTTTAGGATACAGAACAAGCCTTATAAGAGTATGATTAAAATCATCACTATGGCGTTGTTCTCTGGCTTTTCCAATAACAAGCCCCTTATAGTAAACAGGCAGTTTTTCGTGTATGGGGCGAAGTTCACTAAATTTTGCCGTAACATATGTATATGTCGTTAATTTGTATATGTAAATCCCGAGCCCAACAAGTATTATCAGGGAAAAAATATAAAACAGTTTTCTCATGTTTCGAATAATAAAACTGTTTTTAATTTATAAAAATTACCCAACAAACTTAACCGGTTTTTCGAAACGAATTACTAAAAATTTTTATTTTCTATTTTCCCTGCGTGATATAATGATTATGTTGAACTAGAAAGAAGTAAATATGTATAACCCAAAATCACACAAAGCCGAAGAATTTATCTGCCATGAAGAAGTTTTAGATACTTTAGAATATGCAGAAAAGAATAAAAATAATGTAGAAGTTATAGACAAAATATTAGCAAAAGCACGACTCAAAAAAGGACTCACTCACCGTGAAGCTGCTGTTCTGCTCGACTGCGAGATTGAAGAAAAGAACAAAGAAATCTTTGATCTTGCAATGGAGATAAAACAGGACTATTACGGTAACAGAATAGTGTTGTTTGCACCGCTTTATTTGTCAAATTATTGCGTAAACGGTTGTGTATACTGTCCTTATCATCATCAAAATAAACACATACCCAGAAGAAAATTAACACAGGAAGAAATCAGAAACGAAGTAATAGCACTTCAGGATATGGGACACAAAAGACTTGCAATCGAGTCCGGAGAAGATCCCGTAAACAATCCTATTGAGTACATTCTTGAGTCTTTAAAAACAATATATTCGGTAAAACACAAAAACGGAGCAATCCGGCGTGTAAACGTAAATATTGCGGCAACCAGCGTTGAAAACTACAAAAAGCTGCACGAAGCCGGTATTGGCACGTATGTACTGTTTCAAGAAACATACAATAAAGAGACATACGAAAGACTTCATCCAACCGGTCCAAAACACAATTATGCATACCATACAGAAGCTATGGACAGAGCTATGGAAGCAGGTATTGATGATGTAAGTCTCGGCGTATTATTTGGGTTGGAATTATACAGATACGAGTTCACTGCTCTTATGATGCATGCAGAACACCTGGAAGCTGCATTTGGCGTCGGTCCGCACGCAATAAGCGTACCACGTATCAAAAAGGCTGATGATATTGATCCGAGTGCTTTTGACAATGGAATTGACGATGACACATTTGCAAAAATCGTTGCCTGCATACGTATAGCAACACCTTATACAGGTATGATTATATCTACAAGAGAATCGGAAGAATGCAGAGAAAAACTTTTAAAACTCGGAATTTCCCAAATGTCCGGAGGCTCAAAAACAAGTGTAGGCGGATATTTCAACCCAATGCCTGACAGTGAGGACTCGGCACAGTTTGATGTCTCGGACAGACGTCCGCTCGATGAAGTAATTAAATGGCTGATGGAGCTCGGATACCTGCCAAGTTTTTGTACTGCTTGCTATCGTGCTGGCAGAACCGGCGAAAGATTTATGGAAGTATGCAAACAGCAGCAAATCCATAATTTCTGCCATCCGAACGCTATCATTACGCTGAAAGAATATCTCGAAGATTACGCATCAGGTGAAACTAAAGCTCTTGGTGAAAAATTCATCAAGAAAGAGATGGAAATCCTCGAAAGCGGTGAAAAAATAAAAACCGCAGTCAAAGATGATCTTGTAAAAATAGAACACGGTGAAAGAGATTTTAGATTTTAACGATTTTTTAATTAAAATTAATTCAATAAAAAACTCCGGATTTTTGTCCGGAGTTTTTTATAAATCCTATTTGTCTATTTTATAGATTTTGTAATCTCTGAAGTAATATCTGTTCCGCCATAAAGAACAACACCTTTAGCAAGAACTATATCATAGTTTGCAGCTTTTGCTTTTTGGGCAATTATACCTGAGATATTTTTATCAATTGCCGCAAGTTTTGAAGAGTAATCTTTTTGTATAGCATTTCTCTTCTGGTTGAGTTCTTTATTATATTTGTTTTCAAGTTCTTTCTTTTTCGCTGCATTAGGTTCTTTTGCTACATTTTCTCTTGCAGTTTTTACAAAGTTTGAAAGATCTTTAACTTTTGCTGCTCTTTCTGCTCTAAGATTTTTAACCTGAGTAGAAGCAGCAACAACTTTCTGAACATCAACTACAGCAATTTTGGAAGGAACATTGGAAATAGCAAAGTTGTTAACGGTCATACCGATAACAAATGCGCTCAAAGTCAATGCAAAATACTTAATACCGTTTTTCATCTATAAGTCTCCTTTTCTTTATAAGCCCATTTTATAAAAAAAACTAATTATTACAAGAATTATTTTACTATATTTTTTAGTATGTTAATTATATTCTTGACAAAAAAATTAACAAACAATAAACTTTCAATAGAAAAAAGATTGGTCTAATTTTACTAACAAAGGGGAACATATGAAAGTACTACTCATCAACGGCAGCTCACGAAAAAACGGCTGTACATATACTGCGCTTGAAGAAGTCGCAAAAACGTTGAAAGAACAAGGTATTGAGACTGAATTTTTCCAAACCGGAAATTTGGAAATAAGAGACTGCTGCGGATGCAGAAAATGCGTAGAACTTGACGGAAAATGTGTATTTGACGATATAGCAAACAGACTTATTGAAAAAGCGGCAGAGTGTGACGGTTTTGTTTTTGGCTCACCCGTATATTACGCTCATCCGTCAGGCAGACTGTTATCATTGATGGACAGAGCTTTTTATGCAGGAAAGAAAAATTTTGAATTCAAACCGGCAGCAGCAATTGTTTCCGCAAGACGTGCCGGAACTACAGCATCACTCGATGCAATTCAAAAGCATTTCACTATTTCAAACATGCCTGTAATCTCATCTTCTTACTGGAATATGGTACACGGAAACACCCCGGATGAAGTAAAACAAGATGCAGAAGGACTGCAAACGATGAGAAATATCGGCAGAAATATGGCTTGGATTTTAAAGTGCATTGATACAGCAAATCAATCAGGAATCAACCGTCCTCGGCTTGAAAACAGTGAAAGAACAAACTTTATAAGATAAAAGGGAAAAACAATGCAGCGCTGCAGCTGGGTGGACGAAAAATCCGAAATATACAAAAAATACCACGATGAAGAATGGGGCGTTCCCAAATACGATGACAGGGATTTGTTCGAACTCCTTGTTCTGGAATCTTTTCAGGCGGGCTTGTCCTGGCTGACGGTACTAAAAAAGAGAGAAGCGTTCAAATCTGCTTTTGACAATTTTGATGTAGAAAAAGTAGCTGATTATAACGAAGAAAAAATACAAAAGCTATTAAAAAATGAGAAAATAATCCGAAGCAGAAACAAAATTGTTTCTGCAATAGAAAACGCAAAAATTTTTATAAAAATACAAAAAGAATACGGTAGTTTTTCAAATTATATCTGGGGATTTACCGACAATAAAGTCATAAAAAAAGATTATGACACACTACCTGCCAGTACAGAGCTTTCTGATGCTGTTTCAAAAGACCTGAAAAAAAAGGGAATGAAATATGTCGGAACGGTCATTGTATACTCCTACCTGCAGGCAATAGGTGTTGTCGATGATCATGAAAAAAATTGTTTTAAATATTAAAAGCAAGGTTTGATACCTTGCCTTATGAGGGTTGCTATAGTATTTGAAAAAATTACTTCAAATATTCTTTGTAAAATGCTTCTATTTTATCAAAAGGTATTTTTTCTACATTGTCATATAAATCCACGTGATTTGCATCCGGAATTATTAACAACTCTTTGTTGCTGCCTTTTAGCTTTTTAAAAGCATCTTCAGAAAAATATCTGCTGTGGGCTTTTTCACCGTGAATCATCAATACGGCATTTTGAATTTCGTTACTGTATGTTAGTATCGGCATATTCATAAATGATAGTGAAGATGTCATATTCCAGTTTCCGTTTGAATTAATGGAACGTTTATGAAAACCTCTCGGAGTTTTGTAATATCCGTAATAGTCTTTCACAAACTGAGGTTCTTCGCCGGTCAATTTTTCGGGCAGCCCTGTTCCTTTGGCGTATGTTCCTTTCTTAAAGTCCTCTGTTCTTTGTTTATTAAGTGTTTGTCTGAGTTCATAGCGTGCTTTTTCATCCATTGCATCAAAATATCCGTTGGCATTAACTCTGGACATATCGTACATTGTAGAAGTAACGGTTGCTTTAATTCTTGTATCCATAGCAGCCGCATTCAGTCCCATGCCGCCAAAACCGCAAATACCCAGAATACCGATTTTGTCGGAATCAACATCTTTTCTGCTGCTCAAATAATCAACTGCTGCGGAAAAGTCTTCTGTATTTATATCCGGAAATGCAACATCTCTGGGTTCTCCGCCGCTTTCGCCCATATATGACGGATCAAAAGCAAGAGTTATAAATCCTCTTTCTGCCAATGTCTGTGCATAAAAACCGGAAGCCTGCTCCTTTACTGCACCAAACGGTCCGCTTATGGCAATTGCTGCACTTTTTTCAGAAGAAAGTTTTTTAGGGATATAAAGGTCCCCCGTCAATTCTATACCGTATCTGTTTTTGAAATGAACTTTTTGAACATTTACCTTGTCACTTTTAGGAAAAACTTTATCCCAATCATTTGTTTTTGCTTCACTCATATGAGACCCTCCTGTAATTAATATTCCGAGTACAACAAAAAAACTCAATATTGATTTTAAATTCATATCATCTCCTTATCTATACTTGATTTTTATTTGTATGCATTTTTACACAGATGCAAGACACAGATGACTTTTTATACAATCCAGTATGACATCAGCGTATTCCTTATGTTTTCCGTAAAAAATATGAGAGGCATTTTCCACCTCGATTACCTGATTGTGTTTCGGATCTTTTGTCCAGGAATTCAATGTTTCCATAAAGCGTTTCGGGCTTTCGCCTGTAACAGAATCTTTTGAACCTATAACAAATGAGCCGTTCGGTTTTATGTTGTATAAAGAAGATGTTTCCCCTTCACCGCTTAAAACAGGACAGTTTTTTAGATTGTCGGCATTGTAAAAGCCCAAGACTGTATTTGCTGTCATAGGAGAAAATCCGCCGAACAAAAACGGCAAAATTTCATCGCCCCTGCCGTCTTCCACAAAGGATTTTGCCATTGCAAAACATTTGTCAATATTAGGCATAACACCCCACCAGTGCATAATATCAACGGGTGACGAAACAATAAAGTAGTCTACATAATCATCCGGAGTATTTCCAAGATAGTGAATAATTTTGTTTGAACCGAGAGAATGTCCTGCAAGAATTATATTTTTAAATCCCAATTCTTCCTTTGCATATTTTACATAACTTTCAACATCTTCATATACCATATTAAAATCATCATTGAAAGTACCGGCATGGCGCTGTTTTCCGGTTGAAAAATCCGTATATGCAAAACAAGAAAAAGAATCATGTGCATGTGCAATGATACAAGTTATTCCGTTTTCGCTCAATAAATTTCCGGTTGTGTACAAAAGTTCATTTTGAAACACATTCGAACAAATTCCCGTAAGAATAATAAGCACAGTGTCATTATTATGTGCATCAAATATTGCGCCTTTGAGTTCAAGCCCTCTCTGGGTTTTTACTTTTAATATATCCATTGATAATATCTCCTTTTTAATATATTCAAGATGTTTTTATTTCCTGTTCTATGTTGAAGATAAGATAATCCAGACAGTCAATCTGTTTTTGGCATCTATGAAGATTATCCAGCAGAGATGATTTGTGCTGAGCCAGCAATTTCAGCTGTTCAAATATTTTTCCTTCATTTGAAAAAGAAAAAAATCTGTCAATCAGTTCCTGATTACAGTCTGCATCTTTAAGGTTTTGAAGTATTTTATCAGCATTCATATTTATATTATTTATTATTATTCCAAAATAGCAAATACTTATATTACATACTTAAAAATACTTGACGGGCATAATTAAAAAATATAGAATAATACCTGATTTGTACATTGATAATATTTATTATGTAAAACAAAGATTTATGATATATCCTCCACCCATTCTTTATCGTAAAGAAGCAAGTAGGTTGGGCATACTTGCCCAACAAATATATTTTTTACGAAAATTATTGTCTTTGGAATAGAAATCTTTATTTTCATAGATACTTTTTTCTCTTTGTATCTTGCAGGCAAAGAGAAAAAAGTATCACAAAAAAGAGAAACCGGCGCCGGTCAAAAAACACAGTAAATTTTCAGTACAAATTTTGCATCCGCTCAACAGAGTTTCGGTCTGACAAAATTTGTACTGAAAATCAACAGTGTTTAATCAAAGTCACATCAGGGCTCCGCCCCGAACCCCGTTTTAGATTCTTCGGCTAAAGCCTCAGAATGACATATTTACGTTTGTCATCCTGAGAAGGGAGAGTATCGACCGAGCTCAGGATTTTACAAACTATGAATGACAC
Source organism: Candidatus Gastranaerophilales bacterium (assembly GCA_944326535.1). GTDB lineage: Bacteria > Cyanobacteriota > Vampirovibrionia > Gastranaerophilales > Gastranaerophilaceae > Limenecus. The sequence continues at coordinate 19,710 of CALVEJ010000033.1, forward strand.
ATCAATCCGGTAAGATCCCGAAACAAGTTCGGGATGACGATATGGGCATCATCCTGAGGGTGAAACCCGGAGGATCTATAAAGATGGCTTTGGATATGGTTTCTGTTGAATACAGCGCCGACCTTTGTTTTACATAATAAATATTATCAATACTAAATAAAAAAATAGTCCAAATTACCAAAAAGGAAAAAACAATGGAATTTAGAGTTCTAAGATATTTTTTAACAGTTGCCCGAGAAGGCAGCATTACTGCTGCGGCAAATTCTCTGCACCTCACACAGCCTACCTTATCAAGACAATTGCAGGATCTTGAAAAAGAATTGGGACAAAAACTTTTGATAAGAGGGAAATACAAAGTCTCTCTAACGCCGGAAGGAATGATGCTCAGAAAAAGAGCCCAGGAAATTGTTGATATGGTTGAAAAAACCGAAGCAGAATTTCAATCAATAAAAGATATTATAAGCGGTGATATCTACATAGGCGGAGGAGAATCCGACTCTATGAAATACATAGCAGAAATCATAAAAGAAATTAACGCTGATTATCCCGGTATAAAATTCCATATATACAGCGGAAATGCTGAAGATGTAACCGAACGGCTGGACAAAGGTCTTTTGGATTTCGGGGTTTTAATTCAACCTGTTGATTTATCAAAATATGACAACATTTCACTACCCGAAAAAGATGTCTGGGGCGTAATTATGAGAAAAGACTCTCCGCTGGCTCAAAAAGATGTTATTATACTTGAGGATTTAACCAATCTGCCGCTTATCAACTCAAGACAGGCTATGAGAAAAACATCTTCAAAAAATGAATTCATTGAGTGGTTTCAAGGCAAGTTCGATGAGTTGAATACAGTCGCAACAATAAATCTCGTCTACAATGCAGCTGTTATGGTTAAAGCGGGAATAGGCTATGCAATTACACTTGACAAGCTTGTTGACACATCAAAAGAAAGCGAATTATGTTTCCGCCCGTTATACCCGAAACTGGAATCAGGGCTGGATATTGTATGGAAAAAATATCAGGTATTTTCTCCGGCGGTAAAATTGTTCTTAGACAGATTACAAAACGGTCTTAACAGAAAATAGAAGCTCCAAAACTTATCTCTTGACTTAGAGCAGCTCTAAAGTTTTAAGATAGGAATATATCCAAGATGAACAGAAGAAATTTTATAAAAAACACACTTATTGCAACAGCCGCAACTATTGCTGCAGGCATAACCACAGGCTGTGTTGACAAAAAGATATTAAACGGAGGCAAAAAAATGAAAATACTCGTTATTACCGGTAGTCCCAGAAAAAACGGAAATTCAAACACACTGGCAGACAATTTTATCAAAGGCGCTCAAGAAGCCGGTCACAATGTAGTGAGATTTGATTCAGCTTTCAAAAATGTTCACCCCTGCATTGCCTGCAACAAATGCGGTATGAACGGTCAGTGCGTATTTAAAGACGACTTTGAATTTGTAAAAGAAAATATTGTTGACGCTGATGCGGTAGTTTTTGCTACTCCAATGTATTATTTTGGAATTTCTGCTCAAATCAAAGCAGCAATTGACAGATTTTATGCAATCAACGGACAAATACATGTACCTAAAAAAGCAGCACTAATTATGACCTATGCCGACACATCAGAAAAAGAAGCAAAGCCGATAATCAGTCATTACGAAACATTGCTGAACTATCTGGGCTGGAGTGATGCGGGTAAAGTCATTGCATCAGGCGTTTGGACAGAAGGTTCGGTAAACAATACTCCATATCCGAAACAGGCTTATGAATTAGGAAAAAATATATAATAACTACTTATATATAGCCGACTTTTACAGATAAACACCTCTTAGCATTTTGCTCAGTTCGTTTTGTTCACTCGAATGGCTCATTGCTTCTTCAGCAGATATCAGACCTTCATTGACAAGTGCCGCCAATGACTGATTCAGAGACATCATTCCTTCTGATGCGTTATTGGAAATAAGTCTGTATATTTCATCAATTTCTGATTTTTGTATGTAGTCTCTGATTGGAGGAGTAACGAGCATAACCTCACAAGCAGGATATCTTCTGTCATTTTTATGAGAGTAAACAAGTTTTTGTGCAACAACGGCACGAAGTGTTTCCGCAGCTCTTTTTCTTGCCAGCTGCCTGTTACTTTCATCAAACAAATTGACAATTCTGTCCACCGTTTGAATAGCATCATTAGTATGCAGTGTTGCCAGAACCAAATGTCCTGTTTCTGCAGCTTTAAAAGCAGCGTCCATCGTCTCCGTATCCCTTATTTCCCCAATAAGAAGAACGTCTGGGTCCTGTCTCAGCGCATATTTTACACCATTTGCAAAAGACACAACATCGGGTCCGAGTTGTCTTTGAGAAACCATACTCTTTTTACAATCAAAAATATATTCTATCGGATCTTCAATTGTGATAATGTTTTTATACTCTTGTGAATTTATTTGATCAATAATAGAAGCAAGTGTTGTGCTTTTTCCGCTTCCCGTAGGTCCGGTGACAATCACAAGTCCGTTTTGAAATTTAGAAAATGTAGATATTACCTCTGGTAATCTAAGCTCCCTAATCGTAGGAATATTGTATGGTATATTCCTAAGGACAAGAGCAGGATGTCCCAACCTACGGCTATAATTCACTCTAAATCTTGAAAAACCGGAAATTTCATATATAAAATCAATATCTTTTTCCACATTAAAGGTTTGAATAATATTTTGTGGTGCAATTTCAGCAAGTATATAATCAATATCCGTTTCATCCAGTATGGGCATTGCTACCCTTTTCATAAAACCATTTATTCTGACAAACGGAGGCTGTCCGACAATCAAATGCTCATCAGATGCACCAAGAGCCACTGTCTTTTTTAAAAAACTATTAATTTCAAATTTTTCAGTCATATTTCAGCTACCTCTATTTATAATTAATAGATTACACTCAAATAAGATTTGTCGTCTTTTAATATTATGATATTAATTTTTTAAATATAAAAAATCCTCTGAGTTATTTAATTTGAAAAAAGCATAAGAACTACGTTCATTACTCGCTCCCGCTCGAACCTTAAACAAGGCTCCGCCTTGTGGTTCTCATCCCTCTTCAACAAAAAAGACCCTTGCGGG
>CALVEJ010000034.1 GCA_944326535.1 Candidatus Gastranaerophilales bacterium
TTGTGACAAGAGTTATTCCGAAACCGCATGAAGACGGAGAATATTACCAGAATCTGGTAAATGCGGCTGTGTATATTCTTTCTCCGAAAATATTTGATTATATCGAGGCAGGTGTCTCGCAGGATTTTGGAAAACATATCCTCAAAAAAGTTGTAGAAAACGGGGAAACTCTTGCGGGATATGAAACTGCTGAATATATAAAAGATATGGGAACAGCTGACAGGTTTGAAAAAGTAAAAAATGACTGGATAACGGGAAAAGTTGCACGTTTGAACAAAAAAAACAAACGCCCGTGTATTTTCCTTGACAGAGACGGGGTGATAAACCCGAATATGGATACAAAACCCTCGCTCAAAGATTTTGTGCTGTTAGACGGTGTTGCTGAAGCGATAAAGAAAATCAACAAATCAGACTATCTGGCAGTTGTTGTAACAAACCAGCCTATGGCGGCAAAAGGGTTTATTACCATTGATGAGATTGAAAAAACTCACAAGAAAATGGAAACTTTGCTTGGAGAAAAACATGCATTTTTAAACGGAATATACTATTGCCCGCATCATCCGGAAAAGGGTTTTGAAGGAGAAATTCCCGAACTGAAAATTGAATGCGAATGCAGAAAACCAAAGCCCGGAATGCTTTTGCAGGCTGCTGCGGATATGAATATAGATTTGAAAAATTCATGGATGATAGGTGACAGTGAAAGAGACATTGTTGCAGGAAAAAATGCAGGATGCCGAACAATTTTTATATCACAAAAAGTTTCACAAAATGCTGATTATATATCAAATAATTTATTACAGGCAGTAAAAAAAATATTGGAGTAAATAAATGATTATCACAAGAACACCGTTTAGAATAAGTTTTGCCGGCGGCGGCAGCGACCTTGCCAATTATTATGAAAAATACGTCGGGTCTGTTTTGAGTGTCTCAATAAATAAATATATCTATCTTTCAATGCATCCGTATTTTGAAGAAGATGCATATCTTCTCAAGTACTCAAAAACGGAACACGCTCAGACTGTTGATGAAATCCAGCATCCGATAATCAGAACCATATTCAAAAAATACGACATCAAAGGTGTTGATTTCAACTCCAGCGCTGACATCCCTTCAGGGACAGGGCTTGCATCATCATCAGCATTTACTGTCGGGCTTATCAACCTTTGCAATGCATATACAGATAAATATATGAACAAGCAAGATATTGCAGATCTTGCTTGCAAAGTGGAAATAGAAGACCTGAAAGAACCAATCGGCAAACAGGATCAATATGCATGTGCCTGCGGAGGACTTAACTTTATCGAGTTTCAAAAAGACGGAACGGTTGATGTGGAAAAACTGTTTCTTCAATCTGATGCGTACAGGGTTCTTGAAAAAAATCTTTTGATGTTTTATACGGGAAAAACAAGAGCAGCCGGAAGCATTCTTGCGGAACAAAAGAAAAACACAACTGACGATAAAGCAAAAATAGAAAACCTGCACAAAATGGTTCAGCTTTCTCGGAATCTGAAAGAAGAATTGCTTAAAGGCAATACAAATGCCATGGGTGAAATTTTGCATACGGGCTGGATGTATAAAAAAGAACTGGCAAACGGCATAAGTAATCCTGATATAGATTCCGCATATGATATTGCAATGCATAACGGAGCACTTGGCGGAAAATTGCTGGGTGCCGGCGGCGGCGGATTTTTGCTGTTTTATGTTGAAGAACAGCACAGAAGCCGTGTGAGAAGAGCCTTGAGTAAACTGAAAGAAATTGATTTTAAATTTGACACAAAAGGAACAAGTATTGTTTACTATAACAAAACAAATCTTTATAGGAGTGATAGATGATAGAGCAGATAAACGGTTATTTTAATAAATTGAAATCAACGCTGGATCATCTTGACAGAAAAGAGATTGAGCAGTTTATTAATGTTCTGAATAAAGCAAGAGAAAACGGAAATCAAATTTTTATTATGGGAAACGGCGGCTCTGCTTCTACTGCCAGCCATTTTTGCTGTGATTTTAATAAAGGCGCCTGCTATGGATTTGATGACAAAAAACGTTTCAAATTTATTTGTCTGAATGACAATATTCCTACTATGATGGCGTATTCAAATGATGTCAGCTATGATAATGTCTTTGTTGAACAGCTCAAGAATTTCTTGCAGCCGAATGATGTGGTGATAGGAATATCGGGCAGCGGAAATTCAAAAAATGTAATTAAAGCGATTGAATATGCAAATGCGAACCGTGCTTTGACTATGGGATTAACCGGTTATAGCGGCGGAAAATTAAGAGAGCTTGCAAAATATACTGTGAATGCTAATATCAATGATATGCAAGTCTCGGAAGATATTCATATGATTTTGTGTCATATGATTATGCAGATAGTTTCAAAATAAAAAGATAATCAAACATATGAATGTAATAAAGTGGTTAGTAAGAGAAATTCACAGAAGTTCAGAAAAATTTTTATTAAAAATTTTATATAAAAAACCTGTGGCCTTTTATTCCAAAACTGCTGAATACAATTCAAAATTAAAAAAAGTTGCAATTGTGGACGGCTGTCCCGACAATAGATCGGACAGATATCGTGTTGACAATATTGCAAAAATGCTTTCCCTGAGAGGAATAACAGTTGATAAATATTTTTATTTCAACCTTGCATATCTGCAAGAGCACTTAAACGATTATGATCTGCTGATTATTTTCAGGGCTCAGCATACGGAAAACAATCTTGGAAGTGTTATTGATTGTTTTAAATCAAAAAATATCCCTGTTGCTTTTGATACCGATGATTTGATTTTTTGTCCGGAAATTCTTGATGATATTGCAATGACTGAAGATCTTTCCTTGGATAGAAAAGAAAGATTTTTTAACGGGCTTTCTTTGTATAGGGATACCATGCTCAAATGTGATGTCGTTACTGTTACGACGGAATTTTTGAAGCAAAAAGCTTGTAGTGCCGGCATGAAAGATGTTTTTGTTATTAAAAATACAATAGATGAAAAACAGTATAATCTTGCACAAAAAATCAATAAAAACCGCTCGTTTGCGAGAAATGACAGAATAAAAATATGTTATCTCTCGGGCACTGCCACACATAATAAGGATTTTAAATCGATTGAGAAAGTAATATTGAAACTTTTGCATGAATACAAAAATTTGGAATTTCATATTGTCGGTCATTTGGAATTGGCGGATGAATTTGAGAAATATAAAAAGCAGATTAAAAGAAAAAAATATATGAATTATCTCTCGCTGCTTAAATATTCTTCAAAAATGGATATTAATATTGCTCCGTTAGAGATGAATAATCCTTACAATGAAGGAAAAAGCGAGATAAAAATTTTTGAAGCTGCACTTGTGAAACTGCCGTCGGTTGTTTCTTCTACCTCTACATATTCAAAATGCATAACAAATGAGGCAAACGGTTTTGTAGCACAAAATGCGGATGACTGGTATAAATACTTAAAAATGCTTATTGATTCAAAACAGCTCAGAATGTCTGTGGGACAAAAAGCATACGAAGATTTTGCCGAAAATTTTTATTTAAAAAACAATGCAGCTGAAACACTCAGTGTGTTTGAAGGAATATACAAAGATAAGGAGCTTTTAAAAACTCATGAATAGGGTTGCTGTTTTTGCTCATTATGACAGGAATAATATAATTCAGGATTATGTTTTGTATTATTTAAAAGAATTAAAGAAAATATGCAGTATTGTGATATTTGTTTCCGATTGCATCTTTCCTGAATCTGAGATAAAAAAACTTGACGGTATAAGTGATTTTAATATTACGGAAAAACACGGAGAGTATGATTTTGGTTCATACAAAAGGGGATATCAGCTTGCAGAAGAAAAAAATATTCTGCAAAAAACAGATGAGTTGATATTTGCAAATGACAGCTGCTATGGACCTCTTTATCCTCTAGAAGATATATTTGAAAAAATGGAACAAAAAACTGTTGATTTTTGGGGAATGACAGAGAATGAATTCGGGTTTGATCACACGGAAGAAACACCTGAGATAAAGCCGCATATTCAAAGCTATTTTATGGTCTTTAAAAAAAATGTGTTTTTGTCGGAATGTTTTGAGTCTTTTATCTCTTCAATAAAAAAAGAAAAAGACAAAGATGATGTAATAAGAAAATATGAAGTGGGCTTGACTCCATACTTGGTTGAAAACGGATACAGCTGCAAATCTTTTGTTGGAGAAACCTGGCAGAGAAATATTATTCTGGAAGAACCTGTGAAATTAATAAAAAACGGATTTCCGTTTTTGAAAACATCAATATGCAGAGGAAAAAATCCTCAATTTTTGACCCTTTTTTACAAAAGTTTTCTCAAAAAATATACAAATTATCCCGTGCACCTTATTGAAAAAGATGCGAAAAACAATCGGGATAAAAATTTTAGAGTTTCTTTTTGGGGATTGAAAAAACTTTTATTTAAAATACGCCTGAAACAGAGAAAAGTTTTCTTTTTGGGTGAATGGTATAATTTTTAACGGTGTGAAAACAGACTATGAATGATTACAAGACATTTTTGGACAACGGAATAGATGCAATAAATCAGGGTCATTTTGAAAAAGGAATTGAAGAGATTAACAAATCAATTGAAATAAAAAACGATTGGGAAATTCCTTATTTTTATCGTGCAGTTGCAAATCATGCGCTGGAGAGATATGACGATGCCATGATAGATTATACAAAAGCAATTCAGCTGAATGAAAAAATGACTGATGCATACTATAACAGAGCGAAAATTATTTTGACAAGAAAAGACATAGAAAACCCTGATATAAAAAAGGCTGTTGAAGACCTGCAAAAGGCTCTTGAACAGGATGAAAAGTTTCTGGATGCATTGTATGCGATGGCTGCAGCACACAAAAAACTCGGAAACTATCAAAAGGCGCTTGAGTATCTGGACAAACTTTTGGAAATTGAACCGGAAGCGATAAATGCCAGAGCTTTTAAAAAACTTTTGCTTCAAAAGTATCTTTAATTTATTGCCAGATACAATGCCTGTCATTATAATTTTATTTATAACGTGGGGTAAAAATGGATAGAAAAATTTTATACAGATTTTTTACTGGTTTTTTTGTTTGTATTATCGTTGTTTCGCTTTGCGGATGTGCTTCTTTGAATTTCCGGCATGAGTATGACAAAGGAATGCGCTTCTACAACGAAAAAAAATATGATGAGGCTATAGTAAGTTTCAATAATGCATTGAACTACAAACCGGACTCATACAGTGCATTGTGTCTTTTGGGTACAAGCTATGCATACAAAAATGATGACAAAATGGCTGAAAAAACTTTTCAGGATGCAATAAATCTCTTTCCGGATGAATGGAATGCGTATGTTTTTCTCGGTGATTTGAAAAGAAGCAGGCATGATTATGATTTGGCAATAGAATATTATGAGACGGCAATCAGCCTGCCTTCTATGGGAGGCAAAGAAAAAACATATTACAAACGTCTGCTTAAGGAAATTAAGTCAGAACAGTCAGGGTATAACATACGTTATTCAGATACATTGAAAAGATCTCAGTCCGGACAGAACGAGGGTATTGTGAATACATACACTGAAAAAGAAAAATCTGCTGCAGAAAAACAAACCGGTGAGATTGTATTGAATATTGATACCTCGAAATGGGTAAAATCACTGGAACAAAAAGATGAAAAGTCAAAACTCATTACGTATGGATTAAAAGGCGAAGATGCGCAAAATTATAAATGGACAAAATTAATTACACTGCAGTATTTCGTTCTGACTGACAATTTCAAAACTACTTTTGACAACTACTTTAATACCCATCTGGGCGCAATAGAGGCTATTGCAAAAAATTCAAACAAATCTTTTGAAAAAAAGATAATCACACAGAGAAAAAATGATATTTTGTATGAATGGAAGTTTGACAATGCAAAAGAGTCGGAAATAGCCAGAATTGTCTATACCCCGCAGGGTATTTATCATATTCATTGCGCCAAAAAAGGCGCATTTACAAATGAGGAAAAAGCAAAAGCAATTGATTTGTTAAAAACGGCTGTCTTGAAATAAAATGATTTTGTTTGAAAAATTTGCGCAAAAAAAAACCTGAGGACAACTCAGGCAAAACTAGACTAATAGGGAAAACTCCATAAATCTCCAATATTAATACCGGGAAAGGTATTTGTAGATTAAACTCTGTTTATATGCATCATAGCTTTATTTGCGACAGCTATCATCTGCATTGTTTTCCAGAAATCTTCCGGATCAAGTGTGGAACGATTTTCAAGGTTTACTGTAACTTTTTCAGCATACAGCTTGGCAAGTTTTTTATCTATTGCGTTGTTAGGACTCAATGCCATATACCTTTTACCTCGTTGCGTTCATTACTTACATATATATAAAGTATTTAAAAAGTATATAATTTCAGTTTTGATTTTTTTCGTTACATTTGTTAATATAATTCATGAATTACTGCTGTTATTGGTGATTGTCTTGGCTTACTCTGTAGAATATGAGAATATGAAAGATACCTTGTTTTGCTTTGAATGCGGCTATATTTCCCGCGGTTTTTTAAATATTCTGGATATTTCTGCAGTTGTTGCCGCTGCTGCGGGTTGCAAGGTTGTTAAACCGGTTCCTCAAAGCTGCGAAAAATTTTTTGAGATACTAAAACTACCGTTGTGTGATGTTGCGGACATTAATAAAACTATGGCTAAAACCAATTTGTGTTTTGTAAAATTACGGGATTTGTATGACAGCACCAAACTTCTGTCCGATATATGCGATTATGCTTTTTTGACCACACCTGATATGGAGGGGGTTGAAAAATTGATAGAGGAATTTAAGCAGTATTCCTTAAAAAAATTGTTTATTGCAAATTCTTCAAATACTCAAACGGGAATTTTGAATACAAGCGCAAATGCCAAAATTGTAGAAATGCAAAGAGTTACCGGTTCTGAAAATTTTGATATAAAGAGCTATGAGTTTTCTCCTCTAAAGTATGGAATGGAAAAAGGAGAAACTTTCGCACTGACCGGTGCTACAGGACTTTATAATGCCAATTTGGCAGTGGAAATTTTAAAGGGAAATATAAAGGGTGCAAAATTGGATTCGGTTGTTTTGAATGCGGGTGCAATGATTTTTGCAAGCGGAATTGCAAAAAATTTTCTTGCCGGAATAATGAGTGCGTATTCTTGTATTGATAAGGGTTTTGCTTATTTAAAAATAGAAGAGCTTCAAAAGTTATATTAAATTTTGTAAATCATATAGATGATATTTCTAAAGTTTTGAACAGAATGTGCCGATTACTGGATTGTTGGACCGAAAGGTCGAACAAACCTCCTCCCCAAGTCTAGTAGCCGGCCTCAAAGGACGGCTTTTTTTTATGCTTTTAATGTGTTGTGTTGTAACTAACAGTTACTGGGTATCTTGTTAAAGCGTTCTTTTTTACAGAGTTAGTCTTGACAAACAATTTGGTTTTTAGTAGAGTTAGTCAAGACTAACAAAAGCGGGAAACACAAATAAAATGGACATTAAAACATTAGGAAGGTTTGCGGATCAGCCGATACTGCTTAACAAATTACACAAAAAAATGCCTGCTCTTTTGATTGGCGCTGGTGGTGCATATGGAGTTTTTGATACTTATAAATCATCAAAGGGCAAAGACAAAAATTTCAGGAAAAAAAAGATAATAAAAAATACTATCATTATCGGTACTACCGCAGCGGCATCATTGATTGGAGCAAACGGACTGAAAATAAAGGGTAAGAAAATTCTGCCGGGGTTAATTCCGAATGAAAAAATAACAGATATTCTAAAAAGACAAAATACAGCAGTGGATTGTTTTTTGCATTCTCAAAATGGAGTGGTTGGGGATAATGTTCAAAAGGTTTTGCATTCAGCAAGAAAAGGGGCGCTTTCTTTAAAAGAAACAGAGATGCTTTTGAAAGAAATACCGGATACTGACGCAAAAAGGAAACTTTTGAAAATTCTTTTGCCAGAGCCGGAAAATCTAAATTCAAAAGGTATTTTTTCTGAAATAGGCAGACTGTCTCTTTTGGGTGCAATACCTGTGGTAGGCGGTATTTTGGGCGGAATTGCCGCTGACAAGATTACAAAAACTTCTCACAAAAACTCTACTGCCTATAAAATAAAAGAGGGGTTTTATCAATACTTTGCGAACATTTTTCTTTGCAATGTAGGTGCCTGTGCGGCTCTTTTTTGCGCTGAGGGGCTTCAAAAAACAGGTATAATAAAACCCCTTTCTCCGTTAAAAAAGATGGCTGTTATTCTTACGGGTATTACGGCTACCGGAATTGTCGGAGGAAGCTGGATTGCAAATAAGTTGAGCCAGAACTTTATTGATCCTTTATTTAATAAAGGAAAAAAGGTTAAACACAAAAGCGTTTACGATGAAAGAAAGCCGGAGCTTGCTGATATTGCACTTCATGTTGATGATATTGCAACAGCAGGTGTGTTATCGGGTTTCAAATGGATTGAACCGGCTTTGCCTCTTATGTATTTTGTTTCCGGATACAGAGCCGGAATCGGATACAGAAATAACAAGTCATCATAGGTGAATATTTTGGAAATTCGGAAATTTTGGGGTGAAAAATTAATGATAGAATTTGTTAAAAATTACTCAAAACATTGAGATTTATTAATGTTTGTATTTATTAATTGACAAAATTCGGTAAAATTTACTATTATAACAATAGTAAACGAGGATATTTAAATGGAGAACACTAATGGTCACTAAAACATACACAGATGAAGAGTTTGAATCTTTGATGTCTCAGTATGATTACAAATTTCAGAAAGGAGATCTTGTTAAAGGTATTGTCTGCGGATATGACTCCGATGGCGTAATTGTAGATATAGGTGCAAAAACATCTGCCAGCGTACCGGAGCGTGAAGCAAGAGTCGATATGTCGAAATCTATTCAAGAAACACTTGAAAAGGGTTCTGTGTATGAGTTTTTGATTATTCGTGAAGAAGATGAAGATGGCAAGTTTCTTCTCTCTTACAAAAAAGTTGCAATGGCATATGCCTGGAAAGAACTTGAAGAACTCAAGGCAGAAGATGCAACTGTTGAAGGTACCGTTGTTTCTGTTGTAAAAGGCGGCGTTCTTGCAGAAGTAAAAGGTGTCAGAGGATTTATTCCGTCAAGCCATCTTAGAGCAAAAGATACAGAAAATATTGTCGGTGAAAAAATCGAACTCAAGATTTTGTCGCTTGATCCGGCTCAAAACAACTTTATACTTTCAAACAAAAAGGTATATTCTGATGCTCAGGATGAGACAAAAGAAAACACATTTGCAAGTCTTGAGGTCGGTCAGGTTGTTAAGGGTGAAGTTGTTCGTATTACAGATTTCGGTGCATTTATTGATATCGGCGGTATGGACGGATTGCTTCCGCTTTCTCAGATGTCATGGAGATGGGTTGACCATCCTTCGGATATCTTGAAAATTTCTGATGTAATCGATGTCGAAGTTATCGGAATAGATCATGACAAGCAAAGAGTCAGCCTTAGTTTGAAAAATCTTGAGGCAGATCCTTGGATTGAGGCTAAAAAACAACTTAAAGAAGGCGATGTTGTTGAAGGCACTGTTACACGCATAAAACATTTCGGCGCATTTGTTGAAGTGTTTGCCGGTGTTGAGGCTCTGTTGCCGAATAATGAAGTTGTTGAATATCAGAACAAAAACAATTGTATACTTAATGTGGGGGACAAAATTAAAACAACTGTTATTAAGTTTAACCCGGATGACAGAAGAATCAGTCTCAGCATTAATGCTGATTAACTAAAAACTTTACAAATCTGAAAAAGCGTGAAATGCATTTCTTTTCACGCTTTTTTGGTGTGTTATTTACAATAAAATTCAAAAATTAAAGCAATTTTTCCGCTAAATTTTTTTTATATAAAACATATAGGTAGCCAAGGTTAATTTTATGAATTTTGCAATAAATCCGATAAATTCAAATAGCATATCAGCATCTTCTGTTATTTCTTCTTACAAACAGTCAGTAAATAAAGCTGCGGAGGTTTCTTCCGTTGTTTACGAATCACTGGAGTATTTGACAGGTGCAAAGAATAATTTAACACTGCAAAATTTAAAAGATTTGAAACAGACTCTGGAAAATGAAAATCTTACCGGTTATAGTGCATATGATCTTGTAAATACCGTTATAAGCAGATTTGATTCGTTGTCGTCTGACGGAAAAGTAATTACGCAAGGTGACTTTACCGGTGCCGTGACTTTTTCTGTTGCTCAGCAGTTTACTTCAAATTCAGCGGTTAGTGCTATTTTGCAGAAAAGCGGCGTAAGTGTTTCTGATGCGGTTCGTCAAATGTTCGGCGATACAAATGCTCAAACTCTTGCTTTTATTCAACTGGTTGACAGCTTGTCTGATGAATCATTTTCAAAGCTTATGGATGCTATAGACTCATCTCAAAAAGAAAAAACAGCTGATAAAACATCGGAACGGTCAGAAAAATCTTCATATGCATCTAACCCTATTTCTTTATCTAATCTAGTGTCGCAGTTGCCGCCGGCTCAGCGCAGCCGACACCTGCTCACCTTTTCAAATGACACTCAAAAATTTTGCTCAAGTTCCTTATCGCAAAATTTTCTCGGACAAAATAAAACACAACACCCGGCGTTTCTCTCTGTTATGGTCGATGTGCGTGTTTAGAGGGTTTAAATTGTCCATGTATTCCGTTGTAGTTTAAAAGTAATGTATCAATGCTTATTATTCCTGTATCAAAAAGCATTTGAGCCTGCGCTTTGTTGTATTCTATTATGGAGGAAATCAACTGCTGGCGGGCTCTTGTTTTTTCTGTTTGTGATGTGAGTACGTCAATAAATGTATTTTGTCCCACGTCAAAACCAATCAGTGAAAATTTCAGACCTTCGTCGGCAGCTGCTACCTGTTTTTTGTTTGCTTCTACTTTTTCAAGTGCTGTTTGTGAATTATAAAAAGAGGCTATTATGCTTTCTTTAATCTGTCTTTCAAGATTTGTAAGCTCGAAACGAGCCGTTTTTAGCCTTGCAAGATCGGCATTTTTTTGTGTCAGTGTGCCCACTCCCAGTTTTTTACCCAGCGGAATTTCCGCATTCATGCTCCAGGTATGGTTGGCGCTCAGACTTTGATTGCCCGTTACACCCACTTTTGCAAATTCAAATGACAGATTTACTTTTGGTGCAAAGTCAGTATAATTTTTGTTTTTTATATTTGTTAGTGAGCGGATTTGTGCACGTTTTGCTTTTACGTCTTCTCTCTCTTTGAGTGCAACATTGTAGAGGCATTGTATACTGTTCTTCTTTTGAACAAGCTCTCTTGGCTGAGATGCGTGCTCAAAGGGATAAAGTGTCAGTGTTACTTCTATACCCATTATATTTGCAAGTTGTGCCTGCTTCTCTCTCAAGTCATAAAGCGCTGTTAAAAGCTCCTGCTTTGCATCGGCATACTGTGCTTCTGCTCTGTATATATCATATTTTGAGCCTATTCCTATATGATATCTTGCCTGCATAAGTTTTAGTTGTTCGCCTCTGTCTCTCAGATTTGAAAGCAAAACTTCTATATTAAGTTTTGCAAGCAGCAGGTCGTAATAATAAAGGGTTGTATTTAGCAAAAGTTCGCTCTGAGTGTACTTGTATGTGTGTTTTTGCGCCTTGTAAAGATTGTTGGCACTTGCAATATCAAACAACATACTTCCGTTTCCTACAATGGGATAATTTATTGTAATTCCGCTGTAGATTGGATTTTGTCTTATTACTCTGGGCAGTATGTCACCGACCAGGAATTCACCTTGAACGGATTGTATCTGATATCTGTAATAAAAATCAGGTAAAAGCTGCGCAAGAGAATTCATATACAGCCATTTATACTGTTCTTTTGTTGTTCCTGCTATCTTTACATTGTAGTTGTTTTCCTGTGCAATTTTGAGGCAGCACTCGAGATCGACGGGTATAAGGTTGATATTTAGACCTTCTTTTATCTGTCTGTCCAAATCCCGCTGTGTTGTTTGGTCATAAATCCCTTTTCCGTCTTTTAGAGATTCAAGAAATCTGTCACTTTGATAATCCCAAATAAGTCCTTCATCCGTATAGTCTTTTGCTGCGGAGGGAAGAAAAGATGAAAAAAATATGAATATATTTATCAAATATATTATGATTTTTTTCACAATATCCTCCGATTGTTATACACAATTGAAAGCATATTTGAAATTTACAAAAATTCTTATACCCTGTCAGCTAAAAAAAGGAATAAAAGAACTTGACAAAATGTTAGCCATGCCTTACAATATTTAAGTTAGTTGAAACTAACTTAATGCCAATTGAAATACTGTGAGTGGGACAACCATCTAACGGTCTCGCAGTGTTATTTAGACCAATACCATAATTCACCTTTGGTGAGGGCTGCCGCACTTTCTCAAGCAGCCTTTATTTTTTTATTATTTACCGAGAAGATATCCCGCATAGGTCGCACACAGTCCCAAAAATATACTCGCTCCCACATATGCGAAACATTGCAGGATTTTCCCGTCTTTTAAAAAGTTAAACGCCTCACAGCTGAAAGTGCTGAATGTTGTCAGTCCTCCAAGAAAGCCTACTGTCAAAAAAAGCTTTAAAACAGGCGGTATCGCAGATGTTTTTTGTATTGTCAATCCAAAAATATACCCGATAAGAAAACAGCCGGCAATGTTTGAAAATAAAGTGCCCCAAAGACCGATACCCAAAAATTTTGTTGAAATTTTTGAAATTAGATATCTGAGTACGGCGCCGAGTCCGCCGCCTGTGAAAACTGCAATAATATTTAGCATGCGTTGTATCCCCGCTGTGTGTTTTTCTTTATTTTAAGCTAAAAATTTTGTCTGTAGTATTTCTATAATATAATTGTTAAGCTGTCAAAAAAATTTTTTTACGGGATTTTAAATATTTGCTGACACAGGGAGAATATCAATTGAAAATTGCTGCACTGAAGACTATTTCGGATATAAGAGTATCAAGGAAACAAACAAATGAACCGAATGTTGATTTTATGGATAATCAACAAAAATCAGCTTTCTCAAATGCATTGACGTTACAGTCTTTGTATGGCATGGCTTATATTAATTTTAAGGCAGCAAAGAGCAATGATGAAAATTTTCAGTTGAATTATTCTCTTGATGAGTTAAAAAATCGTACAACAAAAGAAGCCTTTACTGAGTTTAGGATGCTTGAGTCAGATGCATTAGAATATAAAAATTTAAAAGATTGCGACAAAAGGGCGTTGAAACATCTTGTACGGGCAGCAGAGGCTCTTGATTCTGTTTATATTAGACAAGAAAATATATACAGTATTCCTTTTAGTCATTATCTGGAAAAGGAAATAAAAAGAGGTAATGAAAGTGCTGTTCTGGCAAAAAGGCTTTATGATGCACAAAAATGTGTGATAGGAAAAACTGTTGACGGAAAGCCGGTGCTGCTGGCTAAGGGTATTGAAGAAAAACCCGGAAAGGGCTTTTATCCGGAGGATTTGTCAGAAAAAGAGTTTCATAAGATTCTTGAAAAAATGCTAAAAGACGGGGAAGCGGAAGAGGTACGAAAAATATTGAATCAAAGATCTATGGTTTTTCGTTCCGGCGACAAACTAAAAGCTGTTGATTATACTGACTATTTTAAAAAAGAATTTACAACAGCTGCTTACGAATTAGAAATGGCGGCGGCTTTGTCTTCGGATAAAGAGTTTAACAATTATTTGCAGCTTCAGGCAAAAGCATTGCTGCACAACAATCCTGAATATGATGCTCAGGCTGATAAAGCCTGGGCGAAACTGCAGTATACCCCATTAGAGTTTACAATAGGCAGAGAATGCTATGATGACAAACTTACGCCTACGGTTATAAAAAATAAAAAACTCGTAGAAATGCTTAAAAAGTATGACATTACTCCTTATGCAAAAGACTCTATAGGAGTAAGAGTCGGTATTGTGAACAAAAAAGGTACTGACTATATCTTGAAAATGAAAGAATTTCTTCCTCTTTTTGCCCAAAAAATGCCGCTTTGCGATGAATATGAACAAACAATATCAAAAGATTCAGAAAGTAAACAAACAATGGTTGATGCGGATATTGTTTCAATGACAGGACAGTTTGGCAGATATACCGGCTCTGTATCTATTGCTTCAAATCTTCCAAACAATGACAAACTATCCGTTCAAACTGGGGGCGGAAAGAGAAATGTTTATCACAGGCAAATTAGAGAATCAAAAAGTAATAATACGATGAGTAATATATTAGAAATTGTATTGGATAAAACACAGCAAAAATACTGTGATCAAAACTCTTTGCATGATTATACAATTTTGCATGAAAATGTTCATTCTCTCGGACCCAAAAAAGAGCTTCAGTCGCTGGGTTTGAGCAGAAATATAATTGAGGAACACAAAGCGGATATGGGAGCAATTGTAATGCTCGATGAATTGGTAAAAATGGGCTTTTATACTGAAGAGAAAGAAAAACAGATTATTACCTCTTTTATAGTTTCTTATCTGCCAAGAGAACATGACATAAGCGATGCACATAAAACAAGAAGTTTGATGCAGTACAATTACTTTATTTCTCATGGAGCAATAAAAGTTTCTGATAAAGGGAGAATAAAACTAGATTACAAAAAGATAGTTGACTGTTCATATCAAATGCTGGAAAAAGCTGTACAACTCCAGTTGAGCGGCTCGGCTTCGGAGGCGGAAAAATATATAAAAGATTATACCGGCTGGACGGATGAAATGGAAAAAATTGCAAAAAATTTGAGAACAGTCAGAAGAAAAATGAATTCTTTCCTGACTTATCCGCTGGCGGGCAAACTTGTAAATGAATAAATTTAATATTATCTTAATAATAAAGTCTTAATTTTCATAATAGTTTGCGTTATACTTAGTTGTCTTGGAAAATAGAAAAACTGAGGAAACGAAAATGCTTTTGGGTGTAAATATTGATCATATTGCAACTTTAAGAAATGCAAGAGGCGGTCTTGATCCGAATCTGGTTCAAGCTGCATTAATTTGTGAAAATGCTGGCGCTGACGGAATTACTGTACATTTGAGAGAAGACAGACGCCACACAAAAGATAATGATGTCAGAGAATTGAAATCTATTCTTAAAACACGATTGAATCTTGAAATGGCACTGACAGACGAGATGCAGAAAATTGCACTTGAAGTTGTACCAGAAAACGTTTGTCTTGTTCCTGAAAAAAGGGAAGAGGTCACAACGGAAGGCGGGCTTGATGTTGCATCAAGAGTGGAGTTTGTAAAGGATTTTGTAAAACCCCTTATTGATGCGGGGATTGTTGTCAGTTTGTTTATAGATCCGGATAAGCATCAGGTAGAAGCTGCAGCCAAAACAGGTGCACAGTTCATTGAACTTCATACCGGCAGGTATTCTGAGGCTTTTGGTACGCAGGAAGAAGAAATGGAATTTCAGAGTCTCAAAAATGCTGCGCTGCTTGCGGAAAAACTTGGCTTGAAGGTTAATGCCGGACATGGACTGACGTATTCCAATGTTCACAGAATGAGAGATATTCCTCAGCTTATAGAATTGAATATAGGTCACAATATTATTGCAAGAGCGGTTTTTGACGGACTCGAGAATGCAGTAAAAGATATGAAAAATCTAATTCAATAAGATATTCGTGAAAATTTCGTGATAAAGAAATTTTAATTTTCTGATATATGTTTTTCTGGTGTCAGATAATTGTTAAGAATCTTTCAATCACCACTTGATATAATAGTTTGTTTAAAGTAGGGTATAATAAGGAATTAATCTTTGAAAGGAATATAAAAATGGCAAAACAATGTGCAATATGCGGCAAAACAAGACTCAAAGCTGCAAAAATTTCTTTTTCACATAAACAACATGTTCACAGACAGGAAGTTAATCTTCAATCTGTAAAAGTTAACCAGAACGGTACGGTTAAAAGGATTGATGTTTGTACATCCTGTATCAGAGCTGGTAAAGTTCAAAGAGCTATATAATTAAAAAAGAACTGCATCGCAGTTCTTTTTTTTAATTTGGGTTATTTACCCGATAGTAAAAATTTTTTTTGTATTATTATTAATTTATAAATTTGCGCAATTTGTGCAAAGATGATAATATTACGGATGTACGGATTACACTTAAAAGAGGATAAAAACTGTGTCAGAAGGTCATTTGATTGCTCAGTTAGGTCAATTTAGTATAAATCTTGATACGGTTATTACTATGTGGATTACCATGGGTATTTTGATTGTGTTTGCTTTTCTTGCAACACGCAAAATGTCTATTATTCCCAATAAACTTCAGGCAGTTGCAGAAGGTATTCTCGGGGTTTTTGTCAACCTGACGGACTCAATGATCGGCAAAAACGGTCGCAAACATGTTCCTCTGCTAGCCTCTTTGTTTCTCTTTATTCTGACAGCAAACCTGCTGGGACAGCTTCCGTGGAGATTGTATCATCTCAAAACAGGTGAACTTGCATCTCCTACAAATGATATTAACATGACTGCCGCTATGGCAATTATGGTCTTAATTTATTATGTTTACCAAGGTGTTAGAATAAAAGGACCGAAATATTTTCTTCATGAGTTTAGTTTTGTCGGTATAATAATGGCGCTGGTCGAGCTGTTGGAAATGGTTGTCAGACCTTTTTCTCTCGCACTTCGACTTTTTGCCAACATATTGGCAGGCGAACTTTTGATTGTTACTTTTGTCGGTTTGTGTGCATATCTTTTACCTTTGCCGTTTATGCTTTTTGAGGTGTTTGTTGCATTCATTCAGGCGCTTGTATTTATGCTTCTTTCAACAGCATATATTGCAATAGCTGTTCAGGAAGAAGAGCACTAGATTTTATTCAAGTTTGCATTTGCAGACAAACGGTATATCCGGTTAAACTTTGAAAATAAGGAATTAGTAAAACTCAGTAAATAAAAAGGAGAAAATTATGGCAGTAGAACAAGTAGCAGTTGAAGTTGCATCAATGGCTAAATTGGGTGCAGGTATTGCAATCGGATTTGGTGCAATCGGTGCCGGAGTCGGTCTGGGTATTGCGACAAAAGGTCTTTTGGATGCTGTTTCAAGACAACCTGAAATTGCTGGTAAAGCATTGATTTATTTCATTATCGGTGCCGGTCTTGCAGAAGCTTGTGCTATTTATGCATTGTTCATCGCATTGCAGTTGCTTGGATAATTCCTATCAACTGTACTGTGATTGCGGCAGCTGATCGCATGTGCTGCCAGAAGTCAAGTTATACAAGGACAAATTATGGAAATTAACGCAACTATATTTGTAACGACAATAAGTTTCATTATTTTTATATTCATCATGAATGCAATTTTGTATAAACCCGTAATGCAAATTATGGAAAAAAGACAAAAATACATTGATGACAATAAAAACAATGCTGATGCAAACAGAAATAAGGCAAAAGCATTGCTTGAAGATAAAGATAATAAAATTGCCGATGCACAGCGTAAGTCCCGTGATATAGTTGCGGCAAAAGCAGATGCTGTTAAACAGGAAAGAGCAAAAGTAGTTTCTGATGCAAAACAAAATGCGGAAAATTACTTTAGCGAGCAAAAACAAAGCCTGCTGCAGCAAAAAGAGGAAAGTTCCAAACAAATGAGGTTTGATGTTGCTGATCTTGCTAACAGGCTGACAACAAAACTCATGGGTGAAGGAATTTCTTTTGATCCTGTTAACGAAAATGAAGTTGATGAGGTAATGAGAAAAAATGTTTGATTTCAGCTGGAGTAATATTTTACATTCAAATGTTATAAACTTTGCGATAATGATTGCATTTTTTGCATTTATCATCATCAAGCTCAATGTCGGACAAAAAATAGAAGATATGAGAAGTGCAATTCAGCAAAAAGTTGAAGAATCTGATTCAATAAAAGCTGAAACAGAAAAAGATTTGAAACAGGTTGCCGATTCTCTTTCTAATATTGAACAGGAACTTTCTGCTATTGTTTCAAAAGCTGAAGAAACAGCAAAGGCATTTGAAGAAAAATCAAAACAAGATCTTGATAAAACTGTTGAGTCAATAAAACTAAATATAGAAAAGCAGATTCAATCTGAAGAAAATCATGTTCAAAGCTCTTTGATGAAAAATATTTCAAATGCATCTGTTGAAATAGCACAGCATCAAATTAAATCTGCTTTGGACAAAGATGCAAAGCTTCACAGAAAATATATTGAGGATTTTATCAACAGCATAGACAAAATAGAGGTTTAACAAAATAAAATGGCTGTAAGAAGTATTGATAACAAACTATTACCTATTGCAAAGAGATATTCTGATGCACTCATAGAAGTTGCACGTTCAAAAAATGAATTGGATATAGTGTATTCTGACTTGAAGGCTGTATCAGAAGCATTGAACTCCGTGGAGGAGTTGAAAAATTTTCTTGCGCATCCTGTTATTCCTCATGCTGACAAGAAAGAAGTCTTAAAAAATATCTTTGAAGGCAAAATAAACACAGATGCACTCAATCTTGTTTATATCTTGTCAGAAAAAAATAAAACAAATCTCGTAGATACAATTCTTTATTGTTTTGAAAATTCTATAGACGAGGCAAAAAATATTCTCAAAGTCGGAGTTGTTTCGGCTGTAGAAATTGATGAAGATTTGAAGGCAAAACTGAAAGAAAAACTGGAGTCAAAGCTCAAAAAGAGCGTAAAATTTGATTTTGAAATAAATCCTGATATTATTGCGGGACTAATTTTGAAAATCAATGATAAGACAATTGACGGGTCCATGGCTGCGAAGCTGGAAGGATTTAAAAAACTGCTGAGATAATACGGCGGAATATACAAAAGATTTTACGGTACTAATCATATAAAGGAAAGTAAGATGGCAACAATAAGACCGGATGAAATTACATCTATAATCAAAGCCAAAATTGAAAACTATAACTCAGAAATGGAAGTTTCCAATATCGGCTCTGTATTAGAGGTTGGCGACGGTATTGCCCGTGTGTATGGTTTGCGTAATGCAATGTCGAATGAGCTTGTTGAATTCGAAGATGGTAAAGGCACACTGGGTATTACTTTGAACCTTGAAGAAGATAATGTTGGTGTTGTAATTCTTGGTGAATACCAGCATATTAAAGAAGGAATGACAGTTAAAACCACTGGCAGAATTGCTTCTGTTCCTGTTGGAGACGGACTTATCGGCAGAATAGTTAACCCGACAGGTGCTCCGGTTGACGGAAAAGGCGATATCCATTATGAAAAAACAAGACCGGTTGAAAGAGTAGCTCCCGGTATTGTTTCCAGAAAATCTGTACACCAGCCGCTTCAAACCGGTTTGACCGCAATCGATGCATTGACACCAATCGGTCGTGGTCAGCGTGAGTTGATTATCGGCGACAGACAAACTGGTAAAACTGCTATTGCAATTGACACAATTATCAACCAAAAGGGTCAAAATGTAATTTGTGTATATGTAGCAATCGGTCAAAAAACTTCTACTGTAGCTCAATTGGCTAAAAAGCTCGAAGAATTCGGAGCTATGGATTATACAATTATTGTTTCCGCTACTGCGGATGAATCTGCTCCGTTGCAGTTTATTGCTCCTTTTGCAGGCGTTGCTATTGCAGAAGAATTTATGGAACAGGGCAAAGATGTATTGATTGTATATGACGACCTTACAAAACACGCTCAGGCATATCGTGCAATGAGTTTGCTGTTGAGACGTCCGCCGGGACGTGAAGCTTACCCTGGCGACGTATTCTATTTGCATTCAAGACTTCTTGAAAGAGCTTGTAAGTTGAATGATAAATTGGGCGGCGGTTCTATTACTGCATTACCGATTATCGAAACTCAAGCGGGAGACGTTTCAGCATATATTCCGACAAACGTAATTTCTATTACTGACGGTCAGATCTTCCTTGAAACCGGCTTGTTCAACTCCGGTATAAGACCTGCTATCAATGCCGGTATTTCTGTTTCCCGTGTAGGCGGTGCAGCTCAAACAAAAGCTACAAAACAGGTAGGCGGTAAGTTGAGACTTGACCTTGCTCAGTTTAGAGAGTTGGAGGCATTTGCTCAGTTTGCTTCTGACCTTGACAAAGCTACACAGGATCAGCTGCTCCGTGGACAAAAGCTGACAGAAGTTTTGAAACAGCCTCAGTATTCACCGTTGAGCGTTGCAAAGCAGGTAAGTATTCTCTTTGCTGCTAACGAGGGATATCTTGATGATGTTGATAATTCAAAAATTCAGCAATTTAAAAAAGAATGGTTTGATTATCAAGATGCAAACCTTGTTGATCTTTCTCAAAGACTCAATGAGGGTGCGCCTTTGAGTGATGAAGACAAAAAACTTCTCAAAGACAGTCTTGAAACATTCAAATCATCATTGTTTAATGCATAATTTTTATACCGTATCGGACTTTGATTATTAATTAATCAAGTTCGATACGGTTGGATATAAAGGATGGACAATGCCAAACTTATTAGACATAAAAGCCAGAATAAACAGTATTCAGAACACAAAAAAGATTACTAAAGCCATGAAAATGGTTGCTGCGGCAAAAGTTAAACGTTCGCAGACAAAAGTTATTGCTTCAAGACCTTTTTCAAGAGCACTGGGTAAAGCTTTTGCAAAGGTACTATCATGTACTGAATCTGTCAGCGCCGGTGCATTAAAAATAGAAAGAGCAATTGATAATTATCCGGCTTTGATGCAAAAAAGAAACGTTAAAACGGCTGGTATACTTGTCGTTACATCAAACAGAGGTCTTGCTGGTGCATATAATGCGAATGTCATTAGATTTGTTTTGAAGAAAGTTCAGGAATATAAAGAAGCCGGTGTTGCATCAAAACTTTTTATTGTCGGCTCAAAAGGTGTTTCTTCGCTTAAGCGTAAAGCTGAGGCGGGTGAATTTGAGATTGTTAATACTTATGTTAATATTTCACAGGAACCCAACTCTTCAAATGCATTGGTTATAGCTGAGGATTTGGCAAAGTCTTTTGTTGAAAATGAAATTGACAGTATTGAAATTGTTACAACACGTTTTAAAAATATGATGTCATACAAAGTCGAAGATTGGAAAATTCTTCCGGTTGACAATGTAAAAGAGGCATTGGGTGATGATACAAAAGAATCTTCTGCCGTTGATCCTTTGATGGCTTTTGAACCTGATGTTGATCATATTTTACAAAAAATGGTTCCTATGTTTATTACCAACATTATTTATCAGGCATTATTGGAAGCAGTGGCGAGTGAACTGGCTGCTAGGATGACTGCGATGTCTTCGGCAACAAATAATGCTGATGAAATGATACAGATTTTGACTATTGATTACAACAAAGCACGTCAGGCTGCAATTACTCAGGAAATTACTGAGGTCGTCTCCGGTGCTGATGCATTGAAGAATTAGTTGGTCATAATATATTTTTGGATGTAGTATAATATTGTAAGCTGTTCTAAGAGAAAGTTAATATGGGATACAAAATATTAAGCAAAAAAGAATTATGTCCTAACCAGTACGAAATGACTATACATGCGCCATACATTACAAAAAATGCGCGGGCAGGTCAATTTATAATTCTTCGTGTTTCAGAAGACGGTGAGCGTGTTCCTTTGACAATCGCTGACTTTGACAGAGAAACAGGTGCTTTGACAATAGTTTTTATGGCTGTGGGTTATACTACAAAACAGCTTGCGCTGCTTGATGCGGGCGATGAGCTTGTCGACATTGTCGGTCCGCTGGGACAGCCTACGCATATTGAAAAATATGGTACTGTAGTGTGCCTTGCGGGCGGCTATGGGGCTGCACCTTGCTATTTAATTGCAAAGGCGTTTAAAGATGCAGGCAATAAAGTTTATATGATAATGGGTGCCAGAACAAAAGATCTCATTTTCTGGGAAGATAAAATGAAAAATGCTTGCAGCGAACTTTATGTCACTACAGATGACGGCTCTATGGGTGTAAAAGGCTTTGTTACAACTGTTATGACTGATATCATGAACAGAGAAAAGGTTGATTATGCCATAGCTGTAGGACCTATGCCTATGATGAGAGCTGTTGCCGAATTGACCAGAGATAAAGGTATCAAAACAGAAGCAAGTATGAATCCGATTATGGTTGACGGTACAGGTATGTGCGGTGCGTGCAGAGTTACGGTCGGCGGCGAAGTCAAGTTTGCGTGTGTAGATGGACCTGATTTTGATGCACATTTGATTGATTTTGATGAAGTTATCAACAGAACAAAAATTTATAAGGATTATGAAAAAAAACGCAGTGAGAACTGCAATCTTTTAAAAGCAGGAGAAAAACTAAAAAGTAATAATTAGGAGAATAATATGGCTATACCGGTTTGCCCTTTGATGAGCGCAGGAAATGATATTGAAATAGTTTGTGCACAGGAAAAATGTGCCTGGTATTTGAAGAACTACAAAACTTGTTCCGTATATCTGCTTGCACACAATGCTGCTCTTGATATAAAAATGAAGCAGTCTCAAGCTGCACAAAAAAAATAATAATAAAAAAGCCCTTTTTGAAAAGGGCTTTTTTATTTAGTTTATTCTTCATCTG
>CALVEJ010000035.1 GCA_944326535.1 Candidatus Gastranaerophilales bacterium
ATCTGACTTTTTGAGTTCTTCAATCAACTCTTTTATATATCTCAAAAAGTTCGAACTTTGCCGCTTTACCCCCACCAATATAAACAATTAGAACCATTAAAAACAGAGCCTTTAGGCTCTTTTTTAGTTATTTTTTCAACCAGTCTTGAAGATTTCTGTACAAAATGCTGTGTTCAATCTGTGTTTGAGAGGTACTCTTTATCTGATTTTGTTTTTGTTTGTCTTTTTCCACAGTATGCTTCAGCAGTTTGTTTAAAAAATGAGGCAGGGTAAATCCGAGTATTGCCATATTCGAAATAAGAGCAACCCAATAAAGAACAGCGCCGATATTTTTTGTTCGTCTTATTGTTTCTGCGGATGCATTTTTGATTTTATCAAGTTTCCGAAAACTTCTTGTGGGAAGGGTGAATTTTTTCCAAAAACCTATTTCTTTTCCATCATACTTGTCAGTATTCATAATCTTCGTGCCGAGATATCTGTCAGAAAGTCTTCCCAAAATATTGTTTATTAAAAAGTCACCACCGAAAAACATCAAAAAAGTTGCACCTTCTCGTGCTGTTCTGTCACGAAGTTCATACTTGTCACGGGAAGACGGAAGTTTTGCAAGAAAGCCGGTAAATGCCCATTTTAGGGCATTTATTGTTTTTGACATGCTTACACCCGATGTATAGTTGAAGTTTTGTGCATTATTTTTTATAAAGTTTGCGGTTTTTGCCCTCAGTCCCGCTGTTACCGCTTTAGAAATTATTATTCCCGGAATAAAAGCAAAAGCCAGCGTATACAGCAGTCTTTTTAGTTTACTGTTCTTTTTTGTCTCATGAGATGATTGGTTTTCATCCAGCATATTAAATGTTGCAGAAAAACCTTTCCGCCCTGTTTTGTGTTCGGTAATTGATGTTGCAATCCAGGGAATACTTCCCATTAAAACACCCGTAGACATGAAATCAGAACGCAAAATCTGTTCGTGTGCTTTTAGCAGTTTTTGTTTCAGTTCTTCTTCTTTTCCGTCAAATCTCTTGAGAATGTTATCAAAGTCTTTTTCCGCTTTCAGATTTTTTCCAGCTTCTTTAACCGCTTTAACAAAAGTATTTGTGTCTTTCGTTAAAAACTCTTTTGAAACCTGAATAATTTTCTTTTCATTGTTGGTAAAATTTTTGACAATACCGTTTTTTGAGAGAAACAGTTTGTTGTATCTCGGGAGAAGAAATAAAGGCATAATAAAGGCAAATGTCACACTCATTGCTGACATACCGAGCCTTTCGAGAGCTTCTTCTTTTGTATTTGACATTATTGCATTTGGAATGGCACATCCGCCTACATTCGTAAGACCCCTGTTTAGCAGTGTATGTGCCTGAATAAATGCTGTTGCGTCATATAGCCTTCCGCTAAATGATGGTATGGAATTTGTGTTTTTTGCCATATAAAGAAGATCAAGCCTCTTGTCAAGCATTTTATAGTCATCCGGAGACATTGTATCTTTGTAGAACTGTTTTTCAAATTCAATTCCCTTGGGAAAAACTTTTTGTCTGAGTATGTCATATCCCGTTTTGGGGTCATCTGTATTTAGTACAAGTTTTTCAAGCGGACATTTTATTTTTGAATTTTTATCAAGAACGCTCTCAACAATTTCTCCTGCCTCGTACTGTATTCCCTGCTTATCAAAAAATTCTTTTGCAGATTTTGTCATCAGAGGAGTTTTTATGTGTTTTGCACCTCCGTATGCAAACAGAATAGCAGAAGCTTTACTGATTCTTCTGTCCGCTATATACGCATTGCTCAAGTCAAAATTGTTATCCTCAAGAGCAAGAAATACCGGTTTTAGGTTTCTTTGATTGTAGTATTTTATTTTTCCGTTATTGTATATCGCAAGAGTATGGTCTGCAAGATTTGCAGTCATCGGCTGCTTTATACTTTCTTGCGGATAGGTGTAATTAGTATTTTGTCGTTTCGTTGTGTAATAATTTATCGGTGAAATCATGGCATTTTAACAATATCATCTGACAGCATCTCTCAGTCAAGATAAAAATTAAAAAAACTTGACTTAGAGCAGGTCTCAAGTGATAGCATATTAATATCATGGTATTGGAAAAATAAACAGAGGTAAATATGAACAGAAGAGAATTTATCAAAAACTCAATTCTTGCTGCAAGCGGAGCAGTCCTTCTCAGCGGATGCACATTCAAAACATCATCACCTTCACCGGCAGGCACAATAGCTACTTCAAAGTTTAAAAACATAGCTGTATCAATGCTGGGTTTTGGCGCAATGAGACTGCCTACAACAGCAAACGGAACTATTGATGATTCATTAAACAAAAAAATGGTTGAAACCGCTATCAATGCGGGAATAAATTACTTTGATACCGCTTACATGTATATGGGCGGAAAAAGCGAAGAGGCAATGGGAGATGCTCTCAAAAAATACGACAGAAACTCATTTAATCTGACTACAAAAATGCCTGTTATGATTCTTGAAAAAGAAGAAGATGTTGAGAGAATTTTCAATGAACAGCTTGAACGCTGCCAGACAGATCATTTTGATTTTTATCTTGTTCACTGCCTTAACAAGCACAACTGGGAAAATACAAAAAAATACAATGTTATCCCATTTCTTGAAAAAATGAAAAAAGAAGGAAAGATTAAATATCTCGGATTTTCTCACCATGATACACCTGAGCTCTTGCAAGAGATAATTGACTATTACGACAAATGGGAATTTGTTCAGCTTCAGATTAACAGAATTGACTGGAAGGCTTGCAGAGGAAAAGAACAATATGAAATAGCAAGAAAAGCAAATCTCCCGATTGTTATTATGGAGCCTTTAAGAGGCAGCGCTCTCGCAAATCTTAACGCAGAAGCAACAAAAATCCTGAGAGATTACAATCCTGATGCAAGTACAGCGTCATGGGCGTTCAGATGGCTTGCCGGATTGGACGGAATTTTGACAATGCTGAGCGGTATGACAAAACCGGAACACCTGGAAGATAATATCAAAACTTTCACAAACCTCAAACCGCTCTCTGAAGAAGAACAAAAAGTTTATGATAAAGCTCTTGCCGCTCATATGAAATCACAGGCAATCGGATGTACTGCATGCAGATATTGTGAATGTCCTGTTGGTGTCGATATTGCGAGTATTTTCTCTTTATACAACCAGTATCAGTACGATGACAGATCAAATAAAGCCATGAGCTTTATTAATCACTATGAAGCATTGAAAGAATCTACAAGAGCCGACAAATGCATCAAATGCGGATTATGCAAAACAAAATGCCCGCAGCAGCTTGATATACCAACACTTCTTGCAAAAGTAGACAAAGAATACAAAGCACTAAAGAGTGTATAAAAACGGGAAAGGGTCTGGATGTTTAAATCTTTCAGAGGAAATAAGAAACCGTATCTAATACGGATTTCTATTGCAGCAATAATATTCATTTTAACAGTAGCAGCATTTTTACCGCAATTAAAACCGCTTTCATATATGCTGCAGCTGAATTTTGGTGCTGCTTTGGCAAAGCTCATTGCGGATTTTTCTGTTATTACGCTTGTGATTGTTCTTTTAAATCTTGCAATAGCCTTTTTCTTTGGCAGATTTTACTGTTCCGTTATCTGTCCTTTCGGTATTCTGCAGGATATGATAGGGACTTTATTCAGAAGAAAATCGGGGGCTTCGAAAAATTTTTATTATATCAGATATACAATACTGGCACTGACATTGGCAGCAATGATTGTTGGGATTACTGCTGTGCTGCGCTTTTTGGACCCTTATTCAAACTTTGGAAATATTTTAACCGGATTTTTGAATATAAAAACTGTTTCTGTCTTTACATTTGTTCCTTTGATTTTGATAGCGGCGCTGGTTCTGTGGAAAAACAGAATTTTTTGTACAACGATTTGTCCCGCAGGTACAATTCTCGGCTTGTGTTCAAAATTCGGCTATAAAAAAATGTATATCTCAGAGGACATATGCAAGGGCTGCGGTCAATGTGAAAAAGAATGTCCGACGGGCGCTATTATTTCCAAAGAAAAATATCTGGACAATGAAAGATGTATACGCTGTATGAGATGTGTCGTAAAATGTCCGGGGCGGGGAATTCTTTTTGAAAAGAAAGAAGAAAAAATTGAATTTATTCCATCAAGAAGGAGCTTCATAACAGCGGGTGTAGTTCTCGCAGCAGCTGCGGGAGTTCTTTCTAAAGGAAAAGAAGCGGCAGGAGCAATAATAGATGCGTTTAAGAAACGTCCTATCTGCCCTCCGGGTGCCGGAGCCGTAGAACGCTTTGTACAAAAATGTACAAATTGCGGATTGTGTGTAGAACACTGTAAAGGCAAAGTATTGAAAAAACCGGATTTTGAGTATGAAACAGTACATGTCGATTTCGGTGAAGGGAAATGTGAGTTCGATTGCAAAAATTGTTCTGATATTTGTCCGACCGGAGCGATTAAAAAAATGACACTTGAACAAAAACAAAATTGCAGGATTGGTCTTGTAAAACTGGATTATGAAAAATGTACAAAGTGCGGACTGTGCACGCATATCTATCCGAAGGGCGCTTTCTCGCACAAAACGGGAGAAACACCAAAATACAATCCGGCAAAATGTATCGGCTGCGGAGCCTGTCAAAATATCTGCCCGGCTAAAGCAATAGAAATTGTTTCCATAAACGAACAAAGTCAGCTATAATATTTTTAAGGAAACAAGACTTTAGGGATTAATCAAAGGAGAAAATATAATTATGTCTATAGGTTTTACAGAAATACTTTTAATATTGGTCGTTGTTTTGCTTTTGTTCGGCTCAAAGAGAATTCCGGAACTTGCCAAAGCGATGGGAAAAGCTGCCTATGAATTCAAAAATGCAAAAGAAACTCTGAAAAAAGAAGCTCAGGAACTTTCTGAAAGCGCACAAAAAGCAGCTGAAGCGGAAGCAAAGAAAGATGACACAACCGTCGCACAGTAACAACGAACAGACTTTTATTGAGCATCTGGAAGCATTGAGAAGTATGTTAATAAACTCAATTGCTGCTGTTGCTCTGCTTTCGCCAATTGGTTTTTATCTGGCGCCAAAGTGTATTGATTTTCTGATAAGAAATTCTTTACCTCAAAATATGGGGCAGCTGCACTATTTTTCGCCGATGGAAGTTTTCATAATACAGCTGAAAGCAGGTGTGGTAATTGCCTTTGCTCTTGCTTTTCCATTCATAGTATATCAGGTTAGAAAGTTTGTTATGCCTGCATTATATGAAAATGAAAAAAGATTTTTGGGATGGCTCGTCTCGCTGGCAACAATATTGTTTGTTCTGGGTGCTGCTTTTTGTATATTTTTAATTTTGCCGTTGATTATGAAGTTTTCAATGTCTTTTTCAACAGCTCAGCTGCAGCCTACTCTCGGTTTGGAAAATTTTATAAATCTTTCTGCGGCTATGATTCTTGCCTTCGGATTGATGTTTCAGTTTCCTCTTGCTGTTTTAATATGTGTAAAATTCGGGCTGGTAAAAGTAGAAACACTGAAACTTGCAAGACCTTATATTATCGTAGGTATACTTATTCTGGCGGCTGTATTCACCCCGCCTGATATCGTAAGCCAGCTGCTTTTGGGTGTTCCGACATGGCTGTTGTTCGAAGCCGGATTGTTTGCGGCATCTTTGATTGAAAAACAAAATGAAGAAGAATCTAACTAAAAAGTTTCTTCAAAATATTCATTAGAATGGCAAGTTTGCCTATATCCCAAGCATTTAACCCTATAAGCAGCATCTGAAATAGATTAATACACATATAAACAAGCTATGTGGACGAAGCATTACAATAAAGTGCCCGCAAAAACATATTCTAGTTTGATGAATTATTCAAAATATTTAAATCCTTCGGATCTATTTCTTCTTCCTCTTCACCCGCAGTGCTGTCTTGAAAAACATTGAAATTTTCATATTCTGTATTTACCGCATCAAGCCCTCCGAGCCGGGCTGCTGCTTCTACAGATTTTGGTCTTATTTTTACAGCTTTTTTATAATGATATTTTGCCTTTTTTACATCATCCATTTTTTCATAGCATAGACCCATTTTATAGTTTGTGTAGTAGTCATATTTGAAACCGTGCAGATATGCCTGATTAAAAAAGTCCAGTGCCTGAGTATATTCACCTTCTCTAAAAAATGTTTCACCGAGGTAATAATTTACTTTGGGGTTCAATTCATTAAAATTTAATGCAATCATCAAGACATTTTGTGCATCTTTTAGTCTGTTTTGATGCAGAGCTACTCGTGCATGTCCGATGAGGGCGTTGGGATTGGACAGATCAAGCCGGCTTGCCTGATAATAGTAATATCGTGCTGCATTGAGATATTTATCCGGATTTGATTTATCCTGCATTCTTTCATAATAATCAAGTATTTTGTCCCCTTTTGTACAATATTCAATCGCCTGCAGTTCCGGACCTGTTTGTTTTGAGTATGCATATTGCGGAAAATTTAAAAAGAAATTTGCAATCAAAATTGTAAAAATAACTAGTACTTTTTTCATAAAAATTTTAATCTTAATAATTCACAACATTATCATTATAACACGTTTAAATATGCTATATTTATAAAGTATTCGGATTGATTTGATTGGAGAAAATAAGGGCTGATGGTGCCGGATTTTGTATACTTTTATGTTTTTGCCGTGTTGATGCTTGTTTCTGCTGCCGGAATAATTTTTGCTCCGAAAATGTATCTTTCTTTGCTGTCTTTATTTTTTCTTGTAATATTCTCTTCGCTTTTGTATTTTGGTTTGAATGCCGTATATCTTTCTATTTTTCAATTTATACTTTGCGGAGTGTGCCTGTTTGTGTATATTTTCCTTTTGCTGAAAAAAATCGGCAGATTAAATCTCGGGTTAAAGCTTGTAAGCCGACCTAAAATAATAGTTAGTTCTTTTTTTATTTTTATATTCGGACTATGTACATGCGTGTTTTTTAAAGAAGAATTTACAAATTCACTTTTTGAAATCTTCAATTTTGTTGCACAAAAGTCATCAGATATAGTTGCTTTTGATCTGCATATGTTCCCTTTGCATTTGATTATTCTGCTTGTTCTTGTTTGTGCGGTAGTGATAAGAGTTTTTCTTTTGTCTTCACAAAATGTTTCTTTATCATCTGACGGGAATAGCTCCAAAGGAGAAACAAAATGATAGACAATTTTTTGAATATAGGAATGATGCATTATTTGATATTTGCTTTTATTCTGTTTTTGACAGGTCTTTTGGGCGTTGTTGTTTCAAGAAATCTTTTGAGAATTGTTATGTCTTTATTTATTCTTACCGTTTCAATAGTGCTTAGTTTTTTGACTTTTGGCTGCTATTGTGACAATTCTCTGGATAATGCAAATATAATTAGTATTTTTATTCTGATGGTCAGTGTGCTTCAAATAATAATGGCGGTGGTTATTTTATATAAAATTTATCAGACTAATGAGTATCTTGATGCTGAAAAAATCAAAGACAAGGAGAATTGATGGAGTTTTTTGTTGAAAATATAAATCTTTTGTTGTTTTTGCCTGCGGCAATGTGCTTTGTTATAGGATTTAACGGTTTAGTTTCAAATAAAATTGAAAAAAGTACTTTATTTTTCATAAGTATGCTTTTTTCTTTTATTTGTTTAGTTTTTTCTGCTGCGGTGTTTAAATATTCTGTTGTAAATAATTTAAGTATTGCTTCGAATTTTCCATGGATTACTCTTGATAATCTGAATTTTTATATAGGCACATATCTGGATAAAATTTCTGTATCATTTTTGCTTGTTGTAGAGATTGTTAATATAGTTTTGCAGATTTTTTCATATCTAAAACTGAGAGAACACTACAACTATCCGAAGATGCTGTTTTTGCAAAATCTTTTTACTTTTGGTCTGACAGGTTGTTTTATCAGTCCGAATTTGTTTCAAACGTATTTGTTTTGCGAGGTTACCGGTATAGCCGGATATCTTTTGATTAATTTTGATTTTTCAAACAGAGAAGAATCAAAGGCAGGGATAAAGTCATATATTTTTAATCGTGCCGGCGATATTGCACTTTTATTCTGCGTATTAACAATTTTGTATTATGCGGTTGTGTACAATCAACTTAACAATGCATCGGCGCTTTCTTATGCCAATATGGCAAATTTGTCAATTTCAATCAGTTCGCTTTTAAGCGGACCTTTATACATATTCTTCTGTGCGGCATTAATGTTTGTTATTGTGATGAAGTTTATGCAGGCGTTTATATATATCACGTTTGAAAATTCTGACAAAAATGTTTTTTCTAAAACAATATTTTTTCAAAATAGTCTTTTTGTTCTGATGGGAATTTATTTGTTTTTGAGAGTTGGACCGTTTTTTTCTATTCTTGATGAAAACTGGATTTGGGCGTTAGCCGCTCTTTTGCTGATTTTTCTGCTTTTCGGTCTTGCAAACAGATTTTTCATCCCTTTTTGCCGGATGTTCGGGTGGATAGAAAAGTATATCGTTGAAACGGTATTGAATCTGGCAGAGCTTTCTGTCAGGGCATTGTCCTATGTCTGTTGTAAATTTCAGGCGGGGAATTTTCAGTCATACTTGATATATTCGATTGTTGGCTTGGTTTTGATTTTTTTGTTTGTACTGATTTTTTATGAAGTGTTTATAAAAATATAGCAGCGGGGTGTATATGAGTTTTTTGTCTTTAATATGGTTAATACTGGCACCGATTGTAGTCGCTTTGATTATAATGTTTCCGAAATTTCCTAATCATCAGGTTAAAATCAGACGTTTTGCAAAGTGGTTTGCAAGTCTGCATTTTGTCTATGCTCTTTTGTTTCTTGTGTTTTTTGATACAAGTATGTACGGTATGTCCTTTGAAAAAGAGTTGACATTTTTTGGTATGTCGTGGTTAAAAAGCCTTGGAATAAGTGCAAAGTTCGGCGTTGACGGAATAGCTCTTCTTTTTGTTATTTTGACTACATTTGTTGTTTTGATAACTCTGTTTATGAGCAAAATTCATATCCGTTCAAAGCACAAACTGTATTATTCTCTTGTTTTTCTTCTTGAATCGGCAATTCTTGGTCTATTTTGTGCAAAAGATATGTTTGTGTTTTTTGTATTCTGGGAGTTGTCGCTTATTCCCATATACTTTCTTGTGTCGCAGTGGGGAAATTCAGAAGCAAGACGTGCTGCAATGAGGTATACTTTTGCGGCTTTTGTGGCAAATATGTTTTTGTTTTTCGGGATGTTAATTCTTTATTATTACAATTTTGCAATTAGTAATGTGCTGACAGCAAATATAGAAACATTAAATATGGATTCAAAATTCTATCCGCTGTGGTTTCAAATCTTTGTTTTTGTAAACTTCCTTATAGGTTTTGCAATGCGTGTTCCGTTTGTACTTTTTCACAACTGGTATCCTGACATACAGAGTAAATCAAGCGCACCGGTAAATATATTGCTTTCCGGTTTCGTTCTTAATACCGGAGTATATGGGCTTATAAGATTTAATATTCAGGTATTTCCCGAGATATTTAAACTTTTTGCGCCTGTGTTGATGATATGGGGGCTTGTAAATATAGTGTATGCGGGAGCAATATCAATTGTGCAGCCGGGAGTAAAAAAGATGGTATCTTATGCTCAAATATCAACAACGGGCTTTGTAATGCTGGGACTTTCCTGCTTAAATTCCGTTGGCTTTAACGGTGCTGTTTTTGCATCTATTGCATCATCTCTTGTCTTTTGTTCATTGTTTGTTGTTATTTCTTGTATTGAGTTTAGAACAAAAACCACTTATATTACTTCTCTGGGCGGGATAGGACAGGTAATGCCAAAATGTATGTATCTTGCTTTGATAATCTGTTTTGCCGCAATAGGGGTACCGTTTCTTGTAATGTTTACCCCTAAGTTATTGATATTAACCGGTGCGATGCTTTCAAATCTGGATCAGCAGCTTATGGTTAAGATAGCGGCATTTATCGGTTTGTGTGCAATTGCTGTTTCTGCAGGATACATAATGTACTTTTTCTATAAGGTATTTTGTTCTGTCCTTTTGGAACAATGGAAGAAGCTGAAAGATTTGAGTCCGCAGGAAACCGCCGTTTTAAGTGCATTATGTCTTACTATTGTATATCTTGGCATAAATCCGATGAGCATAATTAATGTTTATCAGTCTGTTTCAAGTATAATTCTGGATATACTGCAGGTATAGAAACCGGGAGAGAATATTGGATGTATGAAATAATAAATATGATATCAACAGCATATTTTCCGGAGTTTATCATAATAGTTTTTGTTTTGATAAATATTTTTGCTTCGTTGTTTTTTGATACACATTTTTATAAACTTTCAAAATGGATAACACTTCTTGGTATAGTTCTGGCTCTTGCTTCCACATTTTATCTTCAGATAGATCCTGAGGCATATGCTTTTGACGGAACATTTTTGAGCAATATTTATACTGTATTTTTTAAAATACTTATTTTAATCTGCGGCTTTTTTCTTGTCTTGTTATCAAGAAATATGATCAGAGAAAAAAGAGATAGAGCATTTGAATATTTTACGGTGTTTTTGTCCGGTCTTTTGTTTGCTATGTGCACCGTTAGTGCGACTGACTTTGTCGGGTTGTTTGTGTGTCTAGAAGCATTAAGCTTGAGCTGCTATATGCTTTTGTCATTTACAAAGAGTCCCGATGCAAAACAACTTACATTCGGATACCTTATTCAGGGGGCTGTTGTTTCTTCTTTATTCCTATTGGGATTGTCGCTGATATACGGGTTATGTGCTCAGGTCAACTTTGAACAAATAAGTTTGTATTTTGCAAATGCAAGTGTTATGCAGACACAGCCGCAGATACTTTTGACATTTTCTCTTGTATTGCTGGTTTGTACATTTTTGTTCAGGCTCGGGCTGGTTCCTTTTTCAAGCTGGCTGCCTGATACTTTCAAGGGTGCGTCATATCCTATTTGTGCATATATTTCTTCTGTGCCTGTTCTTGCTTGTTTTGGTATTTTGGCAAAACTTCTTATGACCTTTTACAACTATACATTTACAATGAAAATAGTTTTTGCTTTTATTGCGGTAGTAACGATTATACTTGGCTCGCTGTCTGCAATAAGGCAGGAAAACCTCAAAAGATTAATGGCTTATTCGATGAGTGTACAATCAGGAATAATGCTTTTGGGTTTGTGTGTTTTTTCTGTATATAGCCTGTCAAGCGTTTTGTTTTATCTGTTCTGTTATGTGTTTGCTAATATAGGTGCCTGGTCGGCAATTATATTGCTGTACAATTCTGCCAGACTTGAAAGCCTTTCTGATTTGAAAGGACTCTGGTATCATAGACCGTATTATGTAATGGCGTTTACGATTGTATTGATAGCGCTGGCAGGACTGGCTCCGACAAGCGGATTTGTGTCAAAGCTTTATATCTTTTCGGCAGTAGCCCGTTCTGGATTTGTTTTTCTTCCGTTTTTAATGATTGCTTTGATTGGCTGTGTCGTTATGATATATGCCTATTGGCGGATTATCAGAAGTATGTTCAGACGTATTGATACAGGAATTGAAATAGACAATCACGTTATTTCTTCAAAATATATACTCTATGCGTGTTCTTTTGCGACGATTTTTATATGTCTTTTTGCTGATAAAATTATCAGACTATGCCAGCTAGTTGCATATTATATGTAATAACAGGAAATATTATTTGTGACTCATAAATAGCTGCGAACCAGTTTTTGCACACTTTACAACATGCTATAAATGTAGTAAAATAATAATAGAAAAGGTAAAGTGTCGAAGGGGCAGGTGGACTATATGTTCATAAGCAGTTTTTCAAATTCATGTTCTACACCGCTTAAGGATTATCAAAGACAAAAAGAAGAGCTGATAAAAAAGAATTATAACCATATTTATGCACATGAACTTGCTCACAAAATAGCTGGCGGTTCTTTTGCCGGTGCAATATCAATTGAAAGGGATGCTAATGGTATTCCGGTTTCGGGACATGTTCCTATCCAAATGCCTGTGCTGGACAAAAATGATCCTCAAAAAACAATTGAACACGCAAAAACAGTAATCAGGGCTGCTCTGGCGCCAAATGACCCGTCATCTCAGGACTACAAAGTTGCTGCAGAAGCAACAGCAATTAAAAATAAAGCAGAAGGTCTTAAATCAAAAAAACATTTGAATTATATGGCATAAAAACTATTTAAAAACCCGGCTGAACAATTCATATGCTTCTGTCGGATTGTCAATATTTTGCACTTTCTTTTCCATCGGGCATAAATCTGTGCCCGAACGATTTATTATATTGTCGACAATTTTGTCTGCACTGTATTTTATATTGTTGTCTTCAAATACTTTTACTGCCGGTTTTGAAATAACAGGAGTATAAACCTCATCAACCTGACCGTATACAAGCAGCAATGCCGAAGCTTTGCCTATTATTCTATCAGCAACAAATGCATCTTTAAAATTATTTTCTGAAAGATAATCAAAAACAGGTCTTATGCCCCTGCCGTCATAGGCAGATATTTTGCCGTCTTTTACTACAACAAGAGAGTGCTCACAAAGTTGTTTTTTCAGTTCTTTTTTGCTTATATGTTTACTTGCATATGCAGTCGCAGCAAAAGAAAATATTACCAGGGCGGAAATTCCCAAAATTACAGATTTTATAAAGGTTCTTCGAATCATACCAATCTCCGTCTTTGTTTTCCCATTATTTTAATTTTATACTAAACAAATATATATTGACGAAACTTGTTTGTATTTATAAAATATCATTAAGCATTTAATCTAGTGTCGTCTTTTTCGCTTCGAGCTTTCGAAGCTCAAAGACTCACCTTTTCAATGTGTCACTCAAAAAATTCGTTCACGTTACTTACCTTTCACAAAACCAGCTGCTGGCTGCGATTGTTCGGCGAGTCTTATCACGAATTTTTCTCGAACATTTAAGGATTTATTATGCGAAGAATTTTTTTAATTTTAACAATAATGTCACTTTTTTCAATGGCTGCGTTTGCCGCAAAATACAAAGTTAATTCAAGCGGAAAAGTTACGGCGCCAAACGGTAAAATTCAACAGGGAAGTGCTCTGACAAATTCTCAAAATTTTTATAACAATTACAGTTCACAAAGCTATACATCTTCGAGGCAGGTTCTGGTGCAAAAATTCGGCACCATTGACATTGTAATGGATTACTCCGGCAGTATGTTGTACTGGATAGCGGAGGCTAAAAGATCAATGTCTGCAATTATTGCACAATTGCCGGATTCCACACAAATAGGTTTCAGAGTTTTTGGTCATAACGGGGGAGGCAATCCTTATAATCCGGTAATGGCAAAAGTCAAAAATATAGTACAGAACAAAGACGGAAAATATAAAGTTACAGCGGCAACATCTTCATATCTTGGTAAGACGTCGGGTACCTGTTCCGCAACAAAGCAGGTTACACCGCTGGCGGCTAATAATGCAGCAAATCTTTTGAGAGGAATGAATTCCGTTGATGTCGGCGGTTCAACGCCATTGACGCTTGCTCTGGAGCAGGCTGTTACATATGACTTTGCCGGACTGAATTCTTTAACACAAAAAAAAATTATACTGATTACAGACGGAGGGGAAAACTGCGGAGGAGATCCTTGTGCATTTGCTTCCGCTCTTGTTCGCAAAAGAAGGGACATTACGATAGATGTGCTTCTGGTTTCTTCAAATTCCAAAGCTTTAAAATGTCTGTCCGATACAACAGGCGGGAAGTTTTATAATCCGGAAGATCTGAATTCTTTCACATCAACACTAACGGAATCGATGACGCAGACAAAACAACCGGCTGTTCAAAATCAAACAGAACCGCATCAGAATTATGAATTTTTGGATGAAAACTAGTTTAAATCAACCTCAAAATTTCCACCGTACATTTTTACGGAAAGTTTAAGCGTTTCATTCTTGTATGCAGCCGGAGGCGGATTGAATGCCGGTGTCTGCATAACAGCATTGTATACGGCATCATTTAAACTATCATTATCGGATTGTTTTGAAAAAGACCTGTTTGTAAGCTTACCCGATGATGACAGTTTAAAAGATATCACACAGTCACCGTCACCAACAACTGAAAGAAAATTGATTTTTGATGCAATTTTATTTCTCAATATAATTTTGTAGTTTTGTAATTCTTGTTTTGCTTGTGCTGTATTTATTTTTGGAACAGTTTGAGATTTTGCCGCAGAGGATACGGGTTTGGACACATTTGTTTTTGGCTTGGCATTGGTTTTTGCATTCGAGGGCTTTTGCTGTGCAGGACTTGTATTTATTTTGGGAGAAGAAGCCTGCTGTTTCGCTTGAGGAGTAATTTTGTAAATTGTTTGTATAATTACCGGCGGTTCTGATGCGGATATAGTTTTATCGTTCGAAGAAGAAACAGTTTTTGCTGTATCATCCCATATTTCATCAATAGATGGTATTTGTATCTGTTTTGCAGATTGCTTTTTTTCTGTATTTTGACCGGATTGATTTTTTTCTTCTGATGTCCTTCCTATAAAAACCAGAGACAGTATAGAAAGAATTATACACAATACAAAGATTGCCAATGATTTATTATCAACACGACCCGATGAAGTATTAACAATTTCTCTTACGGCATAGTCCTGTTTAATATCAGTTTCTTTTTGGGCTGCAGCATTATTTTGGGGTTGTTGTATTGATTCAACCTCTTGTTCAAATATATTATTTCCGCAATCGCAATATTCCGGTTTTTGTGTGTATTCTTGTCCGCATTCTGTGCATTTGTACATTTTTATTTAGTTCCTTAATGTTTCTACATCCTTAAAATCTGCCGGAGTGCTGTATTTTGTCGTTTTAGCAATTTTCCATCCGCCGTCAACTACGGTAACAAACCTGTTTGATCCGCTTGGGAAATTCAAAATCGAGCGGCCTTGATAGCTTTTTATAACCGGAGCAATATACTGTATCGCATACGGGGTGTACATAGGATTTGTCGACCAGGTTTGAACATTTGAGACTTTACCGTATTTGTCAACCTCAAAAGAAAATTTGAAAACAGTACCCTCTTGCACTATAGGAAGTCTAACATCTCTCATTATCTGGTTTTGAAGGTCAGAGCGCCATTTGTTCCAGAGCACCACTTCCTGTTCGGGTGTTATTTGTTTTGTTGTTTTTACCTTTTTAGGTGTTGTTTTTTGAGTTTGTCTTACAACAGTTGTGTTAACATTTTTATTTTGCGTTGTTTGTTGTTTTTGAGGAATTTCAACAACACGTGTAATTACTTTTTGTGTTTTTGTTTTTGGAACAGATGTTTGAGTTGTTTTTTGCACTTTAGGCGCATTTGTTTGTGTCGGAAGTTCTGTGGTTACGTTTTTTTCTTCCGCAGGTCGTACAATTTCGTATGCCGAATCATATACCATAACCGTTTTGTGCATTTTGGGTTTAAAAAACAGAATACACAATGTTGTTAAGGTTAAAATAACTATTATGAATATTGAAAATATTCTATACATTTAGCACCTTTTGTTAGTTAATTTTTGAAATTAATCCGTCACAAGCAGAAATTTCAAATTTAGTCTGGCTGAGCATATATGTTTCTGCAATCAGCAATGCAGTCGGTACAAGTGCTGCAACACTGCTGAGAAACATTCCGCTCAAGTCACCGCCTATCTCCTGCATAAAATATGATATATTCATTGAAAATTCAATAAATATGATACAAATACCGATTATAAAAGAACGTCTCATTTCAATATCCAGCTTTTTGACACCCTGAAGACCGTAAATCTCCACTCCGTGCTGCAGATAATTGCTGAAGCCGTCATTTTTTATAACACTTGATGCCTGAATTTTTCTGTTGCACAAAAATGCATTTACGAATGCAAAAAATGCAAATATTATCATAAAAGAGGCAAGAACAAGAAATACAGGGCTGAATCTGAGTCCGGAAATTCTTATCCATCCTGCGGCTTCCGGAAAGCACATTGCCAGTGTATTTGAAACACCGTAAGCAAGAAACGGTGCAGTCAGAATGCCGAGAATGGTTTCTCCGACAGATTTTATTTGCAGATTAAAAAGTTTGTCCTTTATATTCTCGAGTTTTGTTTTACTAAGGTTGTTGATAAATCTTTCTATCCAGAGCTGATACTCTTTTATTACCTGTTCAAAATCAGGACGGTATTCATATTTGTTTAGTTCTTTGGATATTTGTACATTGCTGCTTTTGAAGTATCCGCATGCAATTGCAAGAGTAGCGCATACAGCAGTAAAAAATAAAGACATAAACACTGCAAATAATGGCATTGAACCCGGAGACATATAGTAAAGCATATTTATAAGATAAATCGCAGCAAAGAAAAGAGATGATATTACAATCATTGATTTTTCCGCTACTGCTGATGAAGGATCCTGATCCTCAGTTTTGTTTTGGAAATATAAATACATTCCCTGTTTCAAAACAAGACCTACTGCGTATACAATCAGCGAATAGATAAATAAAATCTTCATGTTAACCGGCATTTGAATAATACTGCCCGCATCCTTGAGCGGAAGTCCCGTCAGATAATTTGAAACGCCGAATGCCAGAATAAGTGATGCTGCAAACAATGCAATATGAAGAAGTATTCCGGTTTTTGAGTTCATTGAAATTTTGTGTTTTAAGTCATTTATTGAAAAAGAAACTTGTTTTGTTATTGCAATTCTTGCACTCTCAAGTTCGGTTTTTCTTTTTTCGATTTTAAGTCTTGCCGCTGCATTAACATCATTGCCGTATAAATCTTTTACATCCTGTTCAGTAAGAGTTTCAGTTGCGACATTTGTGCTGATTGTATCATTATTAACTCTTATTGTAAGAAATTCATCAGAGTCTTTTACCATCAACTTACAAAGCTTGGTTATTTCCATTCTCTGGGGAATAGGAGCACCTTTAAAGAGAAAATTTGCACAATTAAACTGATTTAACAGAGAACAAGTTCCCGTATTTTTGTCAAACTGCACCGTGAGCATATAGTCAAACCCAAAATCGGCACATATGTCAAAACCCTCTTTTGAGGAAATATTAACAATTTCTTTATCCTGAAAAGTTCTTTCTCCGTTTTTTGTGATTATACTGAAACTCATGTATTTCTCCTATCTTCCGATTGCTTCTAAAAGTTTTCTTTGTGACTTTGATACGGTTTTTTCATTTGCAATAACCAGTTTCTTTTCCCCAAGAACAGGAGAAAGTTTTGTTTTAACCGTATCAAGTTTTTCCGGATGCGCATATACAAACATCATTGAGATTTCCGGAATATATTTTTTCACATTTTCAACATTTTTGGGGAGCGTATCCCAATTTAATTGTTTTGTAATGTCACCTTCATTTTCAAGGTCGCCAATCACAACAATTGACGGCGTATAGCCTTCCCTTTTCATGTTTAGTGCGTGTTCAAATGCTTTTTTTATCGCTTCACCATATGCCGTACCGTATTCTGTGCTGTCATATTTTGTAAATTCTTTGAGCGTCTTATTTATTGTTGAAGTATCTGACGGAGAACCTTCATATATAAGATAAGAATCTTCAGAGACTTTCAAAATTTTTATTGCATCTTCCGGATCCAGAATAGCGCATATTGATTTCAAATAGCTAACTTCTTCATCCAGCATTGCCTGGTTTGATGCCGAAGAATCTACAAGAAAAATTACTGCCGCAGGATGAAATTCATCGATTTTTATGTTTTTTAACCCCAGAAAAAGCAGTTTTCCCACAATGGAAAATACTAAAATTATTATGCCGACTGTTATCAATCTTTTATTCATCAAGCTTTCCTTTTAGTAACTCAATACGACATTAAGCGGTTTATCCAAAATTGCCTCTACCTCTGTAAATGATGGTATTTCCGCATCAATACCCTTTTCTGCAACCGACGATATAAGAGCACTTCCTCCTCCGACACTTGCTCCGATAATTGCTCCCTGTGCAAGATTTGACGGATCTCCGGTTAATGCGGCAATTGCAAGTCCTATTAACGCA
Organism: Candidatus Gastranaerophilales bacterium; assembly: GCA_944326535.1. Lineage (GTDB taxonomy): Bacteria > Cyanobacteriota > Vampirovibrionia > Gastranaerophilales > Gastranaerophilaceae > Limenecus. The sequence goes on from CALVEJ010000035.1 coordinate 17,976, forward strand.
CCTATAACAGCCACTGTAAGAGTGCTTGCTACAGTTTTTTGAATTTTTCCTTCATTCGTCACGTTAAAATCAATTTTTTCCGTTGAAATATCATATGTTTTGCCGGAAGGAGAAACTAGTTTGTTAAAACTTATTTGTACAGAACCATTTCTGGAACCAACCGCTGCTTTATTTGCTTTTGTAACCGTCCCGTACAAAAGACTGCCCTTGGGGGCAACAATACAATTTTTATATATCCAGTCCTGATTTAAAACTGCGGCAACGGCATCACCTTGCTTTGCAGTTGCAGTATTTAAAGCATGCTGTAAATAAACATTAATTTTGGTTCCGCTGGATATCTTTCCGACAAATCCCTGAAGAGAAGTAGAAGGTTTTTGTGCTTGAGCCGCTTTGGGTTTCTGAATCGGTGTCTTTTTGGGTTCTTCAAAAGTATAGACCTTTTTTTCACCGGTGATTGTTCTTGCTGCAATTTGTGCAAAATTTTTCAGGTGCATTTCGTTTTCTGACTGTTCGTATTCTATTTTGTCTTTTTTGAAACTTTTTATTACCTTTTTGTTTATTTTTTTATTTCCGTCATTTGCTTCATAGTAATAAAAAAGGTTTTTTCCGCTTTGCTGGAGAACTATTACCGAATAATCCTCCTGGTCTTTATTCGAAATTGCATAAAACGGATTTTTCTTTTTGATATTATAATTATTTTCAAGCAGAATAGTTTCGACTTGAGATGCGATAGTATTTTTATTCACATCTTTCAAATAATACAATTCACTGAACGCAAAACAGCTGTTTGAGGAAAGAATATAAAAGAGTGTAACCAGTATTGCAATAAATTTCTTCATCGTTTGATTAATTTCCTTTTAGAGTTGTTGTCGTTACCTGTTTTGTCGTAGTCGTTGTACCGTCTGAATTTATTTTCATAATGTACTCAATAATATTCATTTGAAAAGGTTTATGCATTTTGGGTTTAATAAAACATAACACAATGGCAGAAACAACAATAAATATTGAAAGAATTATAAAATAAATTTTTATATGGGTTTTGAAATCAGACATTAATACAACACTCCCTTTGTGGAAATTATACAATAAATTCTGATTTACACTCAACTATATAAACTATTTTTTCACAATTTCATATTTTCTGAAATGTATTATAATCATGTGCATTGAAAATAAAGAATCTTTTTATAAAAAAGTTTTATTCGGCAGACAGCTTTCTATCACAATTTCTCTCAGGCATAAAATTTTCAAATGCTGAACCTGAAACCAAAAAGAAGAGCAACGCCGTTTCGTCCTCCGTTTCGGAGCATTGCTTCAAAAAATCCGGTAACTCTGTCTCCCCAGCGTTTTTGAACACCTGCTCCATATTGAACAAAAGGTTTTATTGACAAATCAGGCAGATAAACCTCATTTGCCTGAAATTTTGCACTGTCTATTATATTCCAAACCACAGACACAGCAATGTAAGGCTGTATATAGTTCTTAAAATTGCCGATAAATTTCATTCTCGGCTCTATTTGTATTGCATTTAAAGGACGGGTATTTATACTTACATCAGAAGCTGTTTTATAATTAAAAGTATTTACAAACGAATAAGAGGCAAGAAGAGAAGGCTGTATTATGAGTCTTCTTTTTGCTGTTTCAATGTTGTATCCGCTCATCTGTGCAATACCTGTATTAAACATCGTAAAGTTTTCGCTGCCAAATAATGTAGAGGCTTCTGATGAAGAGGCTCCTGCATTTACTGTCCATGCAGAAAAGAACTTGCCCTTGTAAAAAACACTGTTTATTCCGAGCATTCCTCCGTTATTATATATGCTGTTTCCCGCATATGCCTGATGCGAGCCGTTATACGATGCGTATGCACCATAGAGAGTATACCAGCCGTTTTTTAACTTTGTAAGCCCGCTTTCAACACCGACAAGACTTCCGTAACTTACATTTGAGACTCTCGGACCATTTTTTAGTCCTACTGATTCGAATGTGGAATAAGGCTTGAACCATATTCCCCCTTTTTGTTCCGGCATAATAAACGGAGAGTACGCAAATGAACCGTTCATTGCTGTTTTGTTTTGCATTGAAAAACCGGTTCCGGCTTCGGGCGGAGTAATCATTACCATATCCAGATTGGCAAAAATGTTTCTATATGTTTCAAGCTGCGTAAAGTATCCGGCAAGCTGTGCCGCAACTTCAGAGACAAGAATGGAAGAACCAAACCCAAGTCTTGATAACTCAAAATTTCCGTCTGAAGAGTTGTAAGTTATGCCATAGTCATAAATAGGTGTATTTAGTTTTGTCGGGGTATAGCTCACGTAGTCTTTAAGGACAGTGTCTGCAAATGGTATTGAAATATTTTCACCGGTCGGCACACCTTGTATATTTAACCCCGCAACAAAAATCGAACCGCTTCCTTCAACAGCAGATGCGTTTATTCTGTCCATTATGTTGCTGTTGAGATTCATATCCGCAAAGATATTTGTCTTTCCCGTTAATGAAAGATTTCCAAAATTTATATTATTAATTTCATTGTTTTGCATATTAAAGTTTACATTGCTGCCGAAATTTGAGTTTTGTGCGCTAAAATAACTGCTGTTTGCAAGAAGATTGAGAGTTCCTTCATTGAAATTAAATGTACCGGAAAAATCTTCATTTGTTCCTCCAAGATTGAGCGTTCCTCTGTTGTTTTTGTTTAGTATTCCTATTCCGTCAATCCCGCTCAGGATATTATTTGTTCCCGTACCGTTAAAATTTACTCTGCCCGTACTTGAGTTAAAAATATCATTTGGTGTGTTGTTCTGTGCAGTATTGTTTTTTAATGTTGAATTTTCCAAATTTATTATCCCGAGGTTATAGACAGCACCACCTTCTGCTGCTAAAAGGGAGCCATCCATACTGCTGTTTGTTATTGAAGAATTTGTTAAATTTAATGTTGCATTTGCATTATTAAAAACAGCTGCACCGTAGCCCTGTTGTCCCGATAAAATTTTGCTGTTATTAAGTGAAGAATTTGCTATATCTAGTGTCCCGGAATTTGCTATTGCACCGCCGAAAGTAATATTGTTTGACCCTCCTCCGCCATAGTTGTTATCAAAACTGCTGTTTGTAATTTGTATGGTTCCTGTATTGTTAATTGCACCCCCGTACGATATTGGCATATCCCTGTCTGATTCTTGTATACCTTCGGTATAATTGTTTTCAAAGCTTGCACTGCTGATATAGAGAATTCCTGTATTGTTAATAGCTCCGCCATAAGCGTTTACCGTTCCTTCTGTATAGTTGTTATTAAATGAAGTATTGGATATTGTCATTTGTGCAGTTCCATTATCATTGTATCCGTTTGATATCGCTCCGCCGTAAGATCCGGCTCCGGATGTATAATTGTTTTCAAATGACGTATTTTCTATAGTCATAGAACCGCCGTAGAGATTGTATACAGCACCGGCTACAGCAAAGTTTCTTCTGTTTGAATCTGCATAATTTTCAATAAAATTAGAGTTGTGAATTTCTGTATGCCCGCCGCTGTTGTAAATAGCTCCTGCAAAATATGAGTTATTTTGTGCCTGTCCTTTAAAATGTCGCATGATAATTTCATTAAAATTGTTATTCTCTCCAAGAATAAATCCTCCAAAATTATCACCGCCATCCATCGTATTATTGTGACCTTCAAAATTAATACTGTAGTTGTAAAAATGCGTGTCTATTGTTGACGTTGAATCTAAATTGTTCGTTATGCTATACACATCTCCATTTTGAAGAAGAGAATTCATCAACTCATAAAATGAGTCTATATCTATTGTATTTGCCTTTACATAAGGTGTTAAAAAAAAGAAAAAAATTAAAAATAGTATAAATTTGAAGTTTTTCATACAGTTATACTATTTTTTAAATTAATGATTTGAATTAGACAGCCGGTTATTATTTTACATTCCAAGTATAATACCGCTATGTATTTTAATATAGGTATTTTATTTTGGATAATAATTGAGGTGAGTTGCTCTTTATAACATGCATGTCCATAAAGTATTGTTTTTAATTTAGGGTAAGTAATTAAAAATTATCATATATAAATTGCACAAAAAAAGAGCCTTTCGGCTCTCTTTTTTAAATGGTGGGCGATACTGGACTCGCTTGAGTCGTAGGCGAGCGCCACGAGCCTTACGAATCAGGATACTCGAACGAGTAGAACCAGTGACGATTTTCCGGCAGAAAATCGTCATCGTGAGAGTCCATAACAAAAAAAGACTCCTCACGGAGTCTTTTAAATGGTGGGGGTAAAGCGGCAAAGTTCGAACTTTTTGAGATATATAAAAGAGTTGATTGAAGAACTCAAAAAGTCAGATACAGTCTTGCTTTTAGAATATTATCAAGTATTTAAACAATCAGTTAGCTGTCATTCTGGAATTGTTTGACAAAGCGAACCAAAATTTTTGTCATCCTGAACTTGTTTCAGGATCTTACCAACTTGAAGTTTTTATTTCCAATCCAGAGATAAATCTTTAAATTCCGGATTCATTTCCTTAATCAAGTTTATCTTCCACTCCCTATGCCAACGCTTTAATTGTT
>CALVEJ010000036.1 GCA_944326535.1 Candidatus Gastranaerophilales bacterium
CTTTCTTTGCAACTTCTTTTACTAATTCTTCTTTGTTCATAAGAACCTCCTTTTTGTTAACAAAAACTATTATATCTATTTTTCGCATTTTAGCAAGCATTTTTAATATAAAAATATCAAAAAAAATAAATATCACTACTTTTACAACGCTATAATCTCAAAAATTGCAGTAAAATCAATGTTTCACGGCTAAGGAGTTAAAGAACCCAGGATGGGTCAAGACGTCCGAATTTTACATTGTTGTAATAATAAGTTAAGATTTGATACGCATTGTAACCCTGTTGAGCAAGATTATTTGCGCCATGCTGGCTCATGCCCAGACCATGCCCGTTCTTTTTTATACCGTCATCAAAAGAGGGAACGGATTTTAAATAAGGTAAGTCTTTGTTCCAAACCGCACCTGCATTGACGGTATGACCGCCGGCTGATGAAGAATAATAGGCAGGTATTACTTTTCTGTTGTAGGTAATAACAATGCCTTTTGTTTCCATGACAGCATTGTTTGTTGCTGCCGTTTCTGCAGAGGCTCCGCCGTAAGCCTGATCTTCCGGTGTATCTTTGAGATCGTAGCCTCTTGATGCTCTCTTGCCTCTGTTTGCAATCGCATAGCTTCTGGCAGCAATTGCCTGTGCTTTAAGTGCTTCATAGTTCCATTTTGACGGCATCTCAGCAGGGACGACTCCGAGCATGTATTCTTCAAGAGGAACATCGTTGACTACAACTATTCCTCCGTTTCTGCATTCAACAATAAAACTTCCCCTGTACCATTTTCTTTTTACGGAAACAAAGCCTTTTTCCGGCGGTTTTATCACTACTCTTGAAATATTGAGGTTGAACCATTGGTCTCCGATTTCTATTCCCAGGGTGCCGCCCATATCTTTAAAATGGTATGGCTTCATTGATTTTAGGGTATAAAAAGATTTGTTATGCAGCGGGCTGATAAGCTGTGAGTCTTTGCTTGCGCCGATTATTGCTTCATTTTGTCCGTCTACAAGTCCGATTTTCATTGCCTGTGCATCCTGAGCGCACAATACTGAAAATATGGATATAAAAATAAATATAAATAAATTCTTAATTCTCATAAGCAAATAAGATCAGCTAGACTGTTTCTACTTTTTCAAGGAAAGCAATAATTTCAAGGGAAATTTGTTTTCGTGTATCTTCGTCTGCTTCTTTTAAGTAACCAAATGCCTCGGCGAGAGGTTCTGAAGAATCATACCATCTGTTTAGTACATAGTTGAATGCACCGAGCAGATTTCCGTTGAGAACAACACCGTAATCCTGTGCTTTGTTTTTAATAAATTCAGCACACTGCAGCTGGGTTTCTGTTTTTGAATTTTTGATAAGACTGACAGCAAGACTCAATGTCGGCTCTTTATCGTACCAGCGTTTGTTATCCATAATAATTCTCCCGTTAAATATTATAACATCAAATAAAATTTTATGGTCATCATTTTTTTGTATTATAATTACTGGTACTAATAGAAGAAAATAAAAGGTGTTAAACATATGAATAAATATTTGTTGGAAATAGGAACGGAAGAATTACCTTACAAATTTGTTAACAGCGGAATTGTTCAGCTGAAGAATGCTTTTGAAAATTTGTTGAAGGAAAATCAAATTGGCTTTTCCGATATAAAATATTTTTCTACACCCAGACGTTTGACACTTATTATAGAAGGATTTGAAACAAAGCAGCCTGATACCGTAAAGACTGTTAAGGGTCCGATTTTGAGTATAGCTTATGACGAAAACGGCAATCTCTCAAAGGCAGGTCAGGGTTTTGCAAGAAAAAACGGCGTTGAAGAGACGGCTTTATACAAAGAAGATAATTATGTATGGGCAAAGGTTGAACAAAAAGGCAAAGAGATAAAAGACTTGCTGAGAGAAAACGTTGAAAAAATCGTTTTGAAAATGCAAGGACCCTATTTTATGAGATGGGCGGATCTTGATGTAAAATTCCAAAGACCTATAAGATGGGTTGTTTCTCTTTTAAATGATGATGAATTAAAAATTAAAATTGCTGATGTTGAGTCATCCAGATATTCAAGAGGACATAGATTTAAGTCGGATAAAGTTGAGATCAAAAATCCTGACTCTTATGAACAGGCGCTTTATGACAACAATGTTATTGTTGATTCTGAAAAAAGAAAAGAACGCATTGTTGAAACTGCAAAAAAAGAAGCTCAAAAAATAGGCGCAGAAGTTTATTTTGATGATGATCTGCTTGAAGAAGTTACAAATATTTGTGAATGGCCGGTACCGGTAATTTGCAATTTTGATGAAAAATATCTGAGCATACCTGAAAAAGTTACGGTTACTGTTATGGCTGTTCATCAAAGATACTTCCCTCTGTACAAGAATGGAAAACTTTTAAACAGCTTTATAACAATTACAAATTATATAGGCAGCAATTTTGAAAATATAAAAGCAGGTAATGAAAGGGTTGTTGTTGCCAGACTGGACGATGCTATATTCTTCTTTAATGAAGATACGAAAGTTCCTTTCGAAAGCTATGTTGAAAAGCTTAACGGTATAACCTTCCAAAAAGGCATGGGTTCAGTCTATGACAAAACTCAGCGTATAATCAAGCTATCAGAATATCTGGTACAAAAGACAAATGCTCCTTTGGATACAGTAAAAAGAACGGCACTGTTGTGCAAAGCGGATCTTGTGACAAGCCTTGTATTTGAGTTTACCGAACTTCAGGGCTTTATCGGTTCTGATTATGCATTTAATGCAGGAGAAAAACCTGAGGTCGTAAAAGGTATTAAGGAACACTATTACCCGCTTGGTGCGGACTCTGAACTTGCTGAAGGTATCGAAGGTCAAATTGTAGGTATTGCTGACAAGATAGATACAATTGTTGCTGTTTTTGCAGAAGGCAAAAAGCCGACAGGCTCTGCTGACCCGCTTGGTGTCAGACGTGCTACACTCGGGATTATAAAAACAATTGTACAAAAAGCCCTTGATATTGACCTTGAAGAGTTGATAAAAAAATCTATCGACTTAATGCCTGTTCAAATTGAAGATAAAACGGCTTTGTTTAATGATGTGAAAACTTTCTTTGAACAAAGGTTGAATATTCTTTATACCGAAAAATACAGGCATGATGTTGTTGATGCTTGTATTTCGAACCAGAATGTTCTTTCTGACTTGAAAAGTTTTGCATCGAAAGTTGAATTTATCTCTCAAAAGATAGCTTCAGAAGAATTTGTGCAGTTAAACGAAGCTGCTAACAGAATAATCAGAATTACAAAAGATTACAAAACTGAACAATTGCCTGATAGTGCATTGTTTAATAATCCTTCCGAAGCGAAACTATGGGAATGTACTTCTGTTATAAAAGAGGATAGTCTGAATTATGCAGGTTTGTATGAAGAACTTTCAAAAACCGTAAATGCTATTGATAGTTTCTTCGATAACGTACTTGTTATGGATAAAGATGAAAGAGTTAAAGAAAACAGACTTGCTCTTCTTTGTTCAATAAGAATTAAATTTGAAAAACTTGCGGATTTCTCTAAATTTGTAATCTAGTTAATTTATATGGATTATGGATCTTATAAGACTTTTTATGGGCATATTATTGATAATATGCCTAATACTTTGCATAAATTTTAAAAAGCTTGATGAAACAATAAGGGATCACTATTCTTATGACGGAAATCATGAAACAGTAACTTTGTTCGGTCTGTATTTACAGGACTTTAAGGGAAAGGTTAGAGTTGCGGACGTTCTTGACTATACGCCCGCAAGGCAGGCAGGTATAGAAATCGGTGACAGAATTCTCGAAGTGGACGGTCATAAAATTCGATATGTAAAAGAATTTTATGAGCTGATGGAAAACCTTCATGACAAACAAAAGATAAAAATGCTTTTATACAGGGTGGATAGTTGTTCTGTTTTTCCTGTAGAAGTTAACAATTATGCCCGAACAGGATTGTAAACGTAAGGTGTTTTTATGTAATTTTTTTGTTGCTTTTATGCTATGTTATTGTTATAAAGAAAAAAGCACATTTGTGCTGATGGTGTTATTAGATTAGTGATAAAAAGAAGGAGAATTATGGGTTTACCTAAAGTAGCATATTTTTCAATGGAAATAGCATTAGACCAGTCGCTGAGCACATATTCAGGCGGTTTGGGCTTCTTGGCAGGATCTCATATGCTTTCTGCCGGTTATCTTCAAATGCCTATGGTCGGCGTTACTATGTTGTGGTCATACGGCTATTACAACCAGAGAATCAATGAAGAAGGCAACGTAGAAGTTGCATATATCAGAAAACATTATGATTTCTTACAGGATGTTGATGCTCAGGTTACTCTTGATATTTTCGGTGAAAAAGTTATTGTAAAAGCTTTCAGAGTAGATCCCGATTTGTTCGGCTCTTGCCCTGTATATCTTTTGACAACAGATGTTGACGGAAACTCTGACTGGGCAAGATCAATTTCTCACAAGCTTTATGACGGAAACGAAAAAATCAGAATTGCTCAGGAGACTGTACTCGGTATCGGTGGTATAAGACTTTTGCAGGCAATCAAATACGACTTCGAATGTGTTCATATGAACGAAGGTCATGCTCTTCCGGCTGCTTTTGAACTTCTGCAGCAAAACGGCGGAGATCTTGAAAAAACAAAAAGACAGGTTGTATTTACTACTCATACACCTGTTGCTGCGGGTAATGAAGTTCACTGGGTTGACACTCTTCTGGAAGGCGGTTTCTTTGCCGGCTGTTCACGTGAAAGAGCTGTTGAACTCGGTGGTGAACACTTCTCTCTTACTGTTGCAGCACTTAGAATGAGCCGCATCGCAAACGCTGTATCTCAGCTTCACGGTCTTGTTGCAAACAAAATGTGGAACTGGGTAGAAGGCAGATGCCCGATACGTGCTATCACAAATGCTGTAAATCTTCACTACTGGCAGGATGAAAGAATTGCTAACGCAAAAACATTGCAGGATCTGCTTGATGCAAAAGTTGAAATGAAAAAAGAAGTGTTTAGCTATATTGCTAACACTACAGGCAAAAGATTCGATCCGAATGTTTTGACAATTACTTGGGCAAGAAGATTTGCTGATTACAAACGTGCATGGCTTATCTTTATGGATATGGACAGAATTCTCAAGCTCTTGAACGCAAATAAAGTTCAGCTGATTTTTGCAGGTAAATTCCATCCGGATGATGCTATGGGCAGAGAAATGTTTAACAACATTCTCCACAAATCATACAATATCAAAAATGTTGCGGTTCTTGCAGGATATGAACTTGAACTCAGCGGAAAGCTCAAAAGAGCTACGGATGTTTGGTTGAATACACCTATCAGACCGCTTGAAGCATCAGGTACTTCAGGTATGTCAGCAAACGCAAACGGTGCTGTTCACCTTTCTATCTTTGACGGATGGACAGTTGAAGGTACATTCCCGGGAATTAACGGTTACACTGTTGAGTATCCGGGACTAGATGATGACATTCCGTGGGAAGAAAGACACTGGAAAGATCATGATTGCATAATGGATATTATTGAAAATCAAATCATTCCGACATACTATGACAACAAAATGGAATGGGCTAGAATGATGCGTCAGGCAATCAGAACATCTGAAGCTTACTTCAATTCTGACAGAATGGTTATAGAATACTTTAACAGAATCTACAAACCAATTGCTCATGAAAGTCCTAAAGAAGGCGGTTTGAATACAAATGCGTCAGATATGACAGTTGATCCTTCTCAAAAGGAAGCACCGAATATGGATGCTTGGACATATTCAAATATTAAGTAACAAAAAGACTTAAAGAAAATGACCTGTTAATAAACAGGTCATTTTTTGTTGTTATAACTAAATAAATTGAACTTTTTAAACTATCCTTTCACTGCTCCGTCATTTTCTCCGGAAATAAAATATCTTTGCATTGCAATAAAGAATACAAGAATCGGAATTGTAGCTATTATTGAACCTGCTGCTATGTATCTCCAATTTGCACTGAACATTCCCTGTAGATCATTTACTCCGACCGGCAGTGTGTATAGGGATTTTTGTGTCAAAACAATGCTTGGCCAAAGGAACTCACCCCACGAACCAATAAATGTAAAAATAGCAAGTACGGCAAGAGTCGGTTTTACCATCGGGATTAGAATTTTCCACCAGATTTGAAACACATTGCATCCGTCAACAAATGCCGCTTCCTCCATTTCTCTCGGTATTGCAAGAAATGCCTGCCGCATAAGAAAAATGCCAAAAGCATTTACTGCAAACGGCAATATTAATCCAAGATATCCCATTACGGAATTAACCGAATCCACCATGTGTAATTTCAAAACAATCAGATAAACAGGCAGCATTATTGCCTGAAACGGTATCATAATTGTTGCAAGAGTTGCATAAAATACTACTCTTTTACCTTTAAAATCCATTCTTGCCAGAGGATATGCAGCAAGTGCGGATAAAATAAGATTTAACAATACAGTGAACCCTGCAACAACCATACTGTTTAAGAAATAAAGCATAAACGGTATCTGGTTCCAAACACCTTTAAAATTATCCCATGTCGGTTCTTGTGGAAAAAATACGGGCGGGTATTGGAAAATATTTTCGCTGTTTCCTTTCAATGCTGTTGACAAAAGCCATATAAACGGAAAGACAGACAACAGTGAAACAAAAATAAGTGTCGCGTGTATAAAAAATCCCCGTGATATGCTTTTAAAATTTCTCATATATTTCTTTCTTTCATTTTTTACAATTGATATTGTTTGTTTTCAAAGAAAACAAAGTTTATTACAGACAGCGCAAGTACAATTATCAGCAAAATTACTGATGCTGCGGATGCTATACCGAGATCAAGATTTTCAAAAGCTCTTTCGTATATGTAATAAACTATGGTTTTGCTGGAATCCAGAGGACCTCCTTTGGTCATAACATATATTTCTACAAAAACTTTCATTGCTGATATAGATGAAATTGTTGTGACCAGACCGATTGTGGGCATCAGGTGAGGAAGTGTAACAGTCAGATGCTTTGTTATCGGGTTTGCTCCGTCTACATCACAGGCTTCGTAAAGATCTTTGGGGACACTCATAAGCGCTGAAAGGTAAATCATCATATAATATCCGATACCTTTCCATATGGTCACAATAATTACTGAATACAATGCAATATTGGGATCGGTAAGCCAGCCCAGTGCATCTATGTGAAAAAGTGCCATTACATAATTTAGTATTCCCTGCTGTGCGTAAAGCCATTTGAAAGCTATTGCCGCAACTACAATAGAAACAATTACGGGAAGGTATATAATGATCTTGTATAAAGTTATTCCCCTTATTTTCTGGTTTATCATTATTGCAATAATCAGAGGTATAACAACAAGAAAAGGAACAGCTACAATCAGGTATATAAATGTATTTAGAAGCACTTTATAAAAAACTGGCGACTTTAACAGGGATGTATAATTTGCCAGTGAAACAAACTGCGGTGCATATATATTTGAATTGTAGTCAAAAAAGCTCAAGATTATCGTTTCAAAAAAAGGAATAAAAAAGAACAGTATCAGAATTACTGCTGCCGGCAGTAAAAACAGATACGGTACATATTTTTTGTAGTATTTATACAAACTTAACTCCTTGTTTATCTATTTTAGTATGTATATTGCGTTTTCAGGCAAGAGCCGTTTTGTGAAACCTTGAAATTAGTGCTGGTCAACGACATCAGCATTGAGCGATCTCCGTGATAATCTATTGACCATGTTCCCAGAAATTTGGGCTTTTCTCCTGTTGCGGCATAAGCAAACACCAGTATTCTGTCAGGATTTAGAGCATCCCATCCCAGCGGATAAATATCCCATCTGTAATCTTTAAGGTATAAACCATGATTTTCTCTCCAGTAATATTGGATTGCCTCTCTTACTTCGCTCAAATTTTTTGTTTTTCCCGTTTGCAAATCATAAACAAGAAGATTTGTCTTCCAAAGTCCATCCGGCGTAAACGATATTTTTTCTTTGACTGCAATCCTTTTTCCGTCAGTTGACCAATCAATAACAGTAAGGGTCTTCTGTATATCTAAATCAAGCGAATCCATACCGCTTCTCAATATTGTCTGTTTTCCATGGTTTACATGCGCTGTTTCTATTCTTTCATGGATGTTTTTTGAAGTATCAAGATTCATCAAATACATTTCCGTACCGGCAGTTTTGGTAGAGGGAAAGTAATATACGGTTGAATAAACCATTTTGTCAAATGACGGCGAAACAACACCAATTGAGTTTATTTTTCTGGTCTTTTTCAGGTTATTTAAGTTTATATCAATATATCCGGGAGGATTGTTGTATTTTACAAGAGTTATCTGCGGATCCGGCAAATCTACGATTTTGGGGTCTTTAGGATATTTGGGAGAAGGAATTTCAGAAGCTTTGTCTGCTGCCTTGTTTGCTTCTCTGTAATATTCATTCATTGTTTTAGGCATATTGTTTGTCGGGTCAGGATGTTTTGCTTTATAGCTTTTTGTCCAGAAAAAATGAGATGCAACATCTCTTTGAAAGTCAAAACAAAAGGCTGTTTGTGGTGATATACAAAAACAGAATACGGCAAAAAATAAGGCAATATATTTTGTTTTTGTATATTTTATCATCTAAACAAGACCTTCTCTCATTGCCGTAACAGCTGCCTGTGTTCTGTCATCAACATATAATTTTTGCAGAATGCTGTGAACATGTGCTTTTGCCGTTGCTCGAGTGATAAAAAGTTTTTCCGCAATTTCTGGATTTGAAAGTCCGTCCACGATTAAGGCAAGAACTTCCATTTCTCTGTCTGTTAAGCCAAAACTATTCTTTGCTGTTTTGTAATCCACACTTGACGGCGTTTCTGATGCTTTTTGTTTTTGTACACTGGAAAGCACCAGCCTTGCTATAGCCGGATCAAGCCAGGCTGTACCTTCATTTACTGCTATTATTGCAGATGTAAGCTGTTCCGGAGTTGCACCTTTCATGATATAGCCGTCAGCGCCGGCTGCAAGTGCGGCAAAAACATCATCATCATTGTCTCTTGAAGTAAAGATTAGGATTTTTGTATCAAGGTTTGCATCTTTAATTTGTCTTGTTGCTTCAATTCCGTCAATAACCGGCAGACCAATATCCATCAATATTACATCGGGCAAAAGTTCCTTTGCCAAATCAACACCTTGCTGTCCGTCCTCAGCCTGTGCGATAAGCGTTATTCCGTCAGCTTTTTCAAGGACGAGAGCCGTTCCCATTCTTATCATTGTATGGTCTTCGACCAGAAGAACCTTTATATCCGTTTCTGCCATATATTTTATTCCTTATATTTAAACCTTAGCCTTTATTTCAAGTGATTTCGGTATCATAAAGGAGAATACACTTCCTTTTGAAACTTCGCTTTCTGCCCAGATTTTACCTTTATGTGCTTCAATAATTTGTCTGGAAAGGTATAATCCCAATCCTGTTCCTGCGGAACGTTTTTGGCTTGTACCTTGTGAAAATCTTTTGAAGAGCTTTGTTATATCTCCTTTGGGAATACCGATACCGTTGTCTTTTACACTGAGAATTAAATCACCCTCTTTGTTTGAGGCTGTTATTTCTATTTTTCCGCCGTTTTTTGTATGGTTTAGCGCATTGCCGCAAAGATTTAAAAGAACTCTTCTCAGTTCATTTCTGTCCGCATTAAGCTCAGCATCTTCAGTGTCATTGTATACGGTTGAAATCTCTATTTGTTTTTTATCTGCAAGTGCTTTTATCTGTGCAATGCATTCCTCAATGAAAGATTTTAAATCAAAAGTTGTTTTGCAGAGATTTAATTTCCCTGACTCGTATTTGTAGACTTCTAAGAGTGCATTAACCAGCCCAAGCATATCTTCGTTGCTCTTTTTCATTGTAACAAGAAGTGTTTTCTGCTTTTCTTCAATTTCCCCAAGCGAACCGTCAATAAAGAACTGCAAAGTTTGAATTGCTGCAAGCAGAGGTGTTCTTAAATCATGTGTAAGCGTTGCAATAAAATCGTCTCTTAAACGATCCATTTCTTTTTGAAGGCTTACATTTCTGACAACACCGACGTAGTTTGTTTTGTCTTCGGGCTTGTCTGACAATATCGGTGCAAAGTTTATTTCAACCGGTATTTTTTTGTCGTTAATAAAATTCTGTATAGCTGCATCACGTAGCAGAATTTCTTTTTTGTCGTTTATTATTTTATTCAGTTTATTGTCCTGAGCAAAAATAAGCTCATGCAGATCTTTGTTTTCGAGAAGATGTTTATCCAGACCCGTTATATTTTCAAATGCCGGATTTGCATTTACGATTTTTGCATCCGGCGAAACTATAATAATACCGTCAGCACAGTAGTTTATTATTGCACTGAGTTTTGTATTTGATTCAACAAGATCTGCTGTTTTTTGCATTACAATTTCTTCAAGAGAGTGAGAGTATTTCTCGAGTTGCTCTTTTGCAGAGGAAAGCTCCTGTATCTTTTGATTAAGTTCTGAGATAAGCCCGCTTCTTTCAATACCGTTTCTTATAGAAATTAACAGATCCTCATTGTTCCACGGTTTTTCGATATATTTGTATATTCCGACTTCGTTAATTGCTTTGATTGCATTTTCTTTGTCTGCGTATCCCGTAAGAAGAATCATACTCACGTCATTGCAGATTTTTTTTGCTTCGGAAAGAAATTCAATGCCGTTCATATTTGGCATCATAAAGTCTGACAGTATTAAATCAGGTTTGTTTTGTTTTATGTATTCCAATGCTTTTTCGGGTTCTGAAAAACATTCAACGTCTTCAAAACCTTCAATACCAAGAAGCATTTTCAGTGTAGACAGGACGATTTCTTCATCGTCAACTGCGATTATTTTCTTAGACTTATACTCTTTCATTAATTTATCCCAAATCTATTTAATACCAAGATAGCTTAAATTTCCTTTAAGGACAAATATTTTACAATTGTAAACCAATATACTATAATCAATATCTGACGGATACAGGAGAATATGTATGAAAAACGAGCTGCTTTCAATATTGGAGAAAAATAGCCGGATAGATTTTAAAGAGCTGGCGGTACTTCTCGGTACATCTGAAGAAGAAGTTTTGAATGAAATTTCAAAACTTGAAAAAGAGGGTGTTATTTGTGCCTATCATACATTAATAAACTGGGAAAAAACGGATATAGAAACCGTTACCGCATTGATTGAGGTGAAAGTTACCCCGCAGAGAGGACAGGGTTTTGATCGAATTGCTGAAAGAATTTATAACTATCCTGAAGTAAAATCGGTTTATCTCATATCAGGGGGCTATGATTTGCTGGTTACTCTGGAAGAAAAAACTCTCAAAGAAATTGCAGGATTTGTATCTGACAAACTTTCAACACTTGACAGTGTTTTGAGTACTGCTACTCATTTTATTCTCAAAAAATATAAAGACCATGGCACAATCATTAACAAAAACGTAAAAGATGAGAGAGAGGTTATTACCCCATGAGAAATTTCCTCTCAGACAAAGTTGTCGGATTGAAGCCATCCGGCATAAGAAAATTTTTTGATATTGTTACGGAAATGCAGGATGCAATATCGCTGGGTGTCGGAGAACCTGATTTTGATACCCCATGGTTTGTGAGAGATGAAGGTATTTATTCTCTCGAGAGAGGAAGAACTTTTTATACCTCAAATGCGGGTTTAAAGGACTTGCGATATGAGATTTCAAACTATATAAAAAGAACGCAGGGTATAGAATACGATGCTCAAAATGAAATAATTGTTACTGTCGGGGGGTCCGAAGCTATTGATATTTGCTTGCGTGCTGTTATAAATGACGGAGATGAAGTTATTATTCCACAGCCGTCGTATGTTTCTTATGAACCTTGTTCTGTGCTTGCAGGCGCAAATCCCGTTATTGTGGAGCTTAAGGCAGAAAATGAATTCCGATTAACAAAAGAAGAACTTCTGTCGGCTGTCAGTGAAAAGACAAAGGTTTTGATACTTCCTTATCCGAATAATCCCACGGGCGCAATTATGGAACAGAAGGATCTTGAAGAAATTGCTAAAGTCTTGATAGAAAAAGATATTCTTGTTTTGTCGGATGAAATATATTCTGCACTGACATACAAGGATAAACATGTCTCAATAGCGGCACTGCCCGGCATGAAGGAGAGAACTATTCTTATAAACGGCTTTTCAAAAGCTTATGCAATGACAGGATGGCGTTTGGGCTATGCATGCGGACCAAAGGAAATCATTTCACAAATGACAAAAATTCACCAGTATGCGATTATGTGTGCACCGACAACAAGCCAGTATGCAGCTGTTCAGGCGCTGAAAAAGGGTGATGAAGCTGTTGAAGAGATGAGAAAATCCTATAATCAGCGCAGAAGATTTTTGATGAATGCGTTTAAAGAAATTGGACTCCAATGTTTTGAGCCGTTTGGGGCTTTTTATGTCTTTCCATGCATAAAAGAGTTCAATATGACGTCAGAAGAGTTTGCAACGAAATTGTTGATGGAAGAAAAAGTTGCTGTTGTTCCGGGAACTGCTTTTGGTGATTGCGCTGAGGGCTTTTTGAGGATTTCTTATGCTTATTCGCTGGAGACACTCAAAGAGGCAATGTTTCGTATTGGGCGTTTTGTGCAAAAATTGAGAGACAAAAAATAGAAAATTAATTGTTAAAATTATTTTCAGGAGGGTTTGTGGCGGAGGTGTTTGTCGGGCAGGTGTCTTGGATTATTGGCGCTCACGAAAAGCGTGGTTTTCGTGAGCATGGGCAGCTTTGTGCCCGCCAAAATCCGCTGTCTTTGATTATTGACGTTCGGACGGAGTAACGTCCGTCCTCACATGGCTGTTCGCTCGTCTGTTAGACAGACTCGACTCCACAGCCGTACAAAATCCGCTATGCCCAACCTACTATCCTTAATGGTATTTTAATAACTTGTCATCCTGAATTTATTTCAGGATCTTACCGGATAGGTGATAACACATCAGATTGGCAAGATTCTGAACACAGCACTATCCCAGCAACAAAGTATTTCTGGCGCTTCAGAATGACATTCGTCCGTCATTCTGAGGCTTTAGCCGAAGAATCTATTGTAATTATTACAAATACATACAAAAAAAACCTCTTCTTTAATTAAAAAAATGAAAGAAGAGGCGAGCACTAAGTACAAGCAATCAGAAGAGTTGAGGATTTACTATGTTAATATAGCTTGATTTGTTTGCATTAACATTGCACGAAATCATTAGCTTTTATTCAATGCTTTCGGGTAATGATGCTTAATCTTTATATAGATTTAATTTGCTTTTTAATTTTGCTGGTTGATATAATAATTTTGGAAATAAGAATAAATTATTTACAGGGGAAAATAAATGAGTGTGCAAAAATCAGATGTGAAAGTAGCGGTTTTGGGTGCCGGTATATGGGGTAAGAATCTTGTTCGTAATTTTTATAATTTGAACTATCTTGATACCGTATGTGATATGGATCCTGAAAACAGAAAAAAGGTCGAGGCAGAATATCCCGGAGTAAAGCTTACACCTGATTTCAGCGAAGTATTGAATAACAAAGATATAGATGCAGTTGTTATTGCAACTCCAAGCCACACTCATTTTAAGCTTGTAAAAATGGCATTGGAAGCCGGCAAGCATGTATACGTAGAAAAACCTATTGCTACTGCAAGCAAAGAGGCTCTTATACTAAAAGAACTTGCTGAATCAAAAAATCTTGTATTGATGGTCGGACATTTGCTTTTGTATCACCCTGCCGTTAACAGACTCAAAATGATTGTTGAATCCGGTGAACTGGGTGATATCAGGTATGTTCAATCTGACAGATTAAATATAAATTATTTTAAAAATGACAGAAGTGTAATGTGGGATCTTGCACCGCATGATGTGTCTATGGTCAGCTATATTCTCGGAGAAGAACCCAAAAGAGTTATTTCCGCTATGGGTGTAAGCTCAGAGGCAAATGAGATTATGGACATTACTCATATTGAGATAGAATATGAATCTGGATGCGTTGCTCATATTTCGGACAGCTGGATACATCCTCAAAAGAGGGTTAATCTTATGCTGAGAGGTACAAAAGGATCTGCGATGTTCGATGATACGCTCAAGGAAAACAAACTTCAGGTATTCAAAAATGACAAACCGAATTCAGGCAGCAATGTTGCTCTTGATTATATAGAAATAGAACCTCTGAAACTAGAGTGTGAACACTTTGTAAAATGCATTAAGCAGGGATTGAAAGCACGCAGCGATGGCGAAAACGGATATTTTGTGGTAAAAATTCTTGAAGATGCAGAAAAAATGATGATGGGTGATAAGGTAAAACTTTTGAACGAACACAGTTTTGCTTCTTCACGTTCAAAACAGTAATATATATGGTATTGAGGAGTATAAGATGGCTAATTTAATTACAATTTTACGAATGATAATTGCTTTTATAGCAATATGTCTTTTGTTCTATCAGACACCGGCAAGCTATATAGCGGCATTTGTTTTAACAATAATTGCTATATGGTTCGATGGATTGGACGGATTTGTTGCAAGACTTTTGAAAGAAAGTTCAAAATTCGGTGCGGTTCTCGATATTTTGGGTGATAGAGTAGTTGAAAATATCTATTGGATTGTATTTGCCGTGCTGGGCTGGATACCGGTTTGGATACCGTTGATAGTTGTAACAAGAGGAATATTGACTGACGGTGTCAGAAGTATTGCTCTTGAACAGGGTTATACAGCTTTTGGCGCAACAACAATGATGAAAACAAAATTAGGACATTTTCTTGTTGCATCAAACTTTTCCAGAGGTACATATGCAGTGACAAAGGCATTGGCATTTGCATTGATGATATTGTGTAATTTCCCGTTTGCCAGTATGACTCTGTTTTTACAGGGTGAAGATCCTGTATTGTCTGCTCAGGCAATTTCTGCGTGGACTTCTTTTCACAATATATGTACAGCTATTTGTCCGTTTGCGCACTTTTGCGTATATGTTGCCGTCATATTCTGTGTAATAAGGGGACTGCCTGTCCTTATTGAAAGCAGAAGATTTTTTGTTGA
This sequence comes from Candidatus Gastranaerophilales bacterium, assembly GCA_944326535.1. Classification (GTDB taxonomy): domain Bacteria; phylum Cyanobacteriota; class Vampirovibrionia; order Gastranaerophilales; family Gastranaerophilaceae; genus Limenecus. Next base: position 15,038 of record CALVEJ010000036.1, read on the forward strand.
AGATGAGAAAAAATAATGCAAAAAGGCTTCTTCAAAACAGAAGCCTTTTGTTTTAGATTAGCTTTACTATGGATATAAAAACCAAACTGAATATAGTCTTATATGAACCGGAAATTCCTCAAAATACGGGTAACATTGTCAGGCTGGCTGCCTGCACAAATGCTGACGTTTATTTAGTCGGAAAACTCGGTTTTTCAATTGACAGCAGGCATGTAAAAAGAGCAGGACTGGATTATTGGGATTCAGTGAATATCAGGCGTGTAGAACATCTTCAAGATCTCTGGAATGAGTTTCCTGACAGTAATTTTTATTATTTGACAACAAAGACAAAAAATCTCTATACCGATGTTAAGTTCAAAAATGGAGACTTTCTTGTTTTTGGGCCGGAAACAAGAGGACTGCCTGAGGATTTGATTTTTTCTAAAGGAAAAAATTCTGTAACTATTCCGATGAATGACGGTCAGCGCAGCTTGAACCTTTCCAATTCTGTTGCTATAGTTGTGTATGAGGCATTACGCCAAAACGGATGGTCCTAGATTGATTAAGAGGGAGTTATGTTAGTTACAAAAGAATATGCAAGTTCTCTTCTGCCCGAGCGTCCGGCAGAGTCAAATAAAGGAACATTTGGTAAAGTTTTAAATATCGCAGGCTGTATAAAATATCAAGGTGCTGCATTTTTGTCATCTCTTGCACCGTTAAAGGTTGGTGCGGGGCTTGTTACCCTTGCTTCGATTGAATCTGTTGTGAACAATCTTGCTTCTTCTGCGCCGTGGATTACTTTTTATCCGCTGAGAGATTATTACAAAAAGTGTATTGCGGGAGATGCTTTTTCCGAGCTAAAAGAAATAATTGATTCTTATGATGTTATTTCTGTCGGTCCGGGGTTGTCGGATTCTCCGGCTGTCAGTTCTTTTGTTGATGATTTAATAAAATATTTGAATAATACAAACAAGAAAGTAGTAATAGATGCAGATGCACTGAATGTTATTTCAAAATCAGATATCCGAGTATTGCCGAAAAATTCTGTTATTACTCCTCATCCTGTTGAATTTTCAAGGCTTCTTGATATTCCGCTGGAGGTTATTCAAAATGACAGAGTCAGCGCAGCAAAGCAGGCTGCTGAAAAATTTGGATGTAATGTTGTTCTGAAAGGAAAAAATACTATAATCTGCAGCAGAGACGGTGAGATTTTTGAAAATCAAACAGGAAATTCTGCTCTCGCAAAAGCAGGAAGCGGAGATGTCTTGACAGGTATGATTTCAGGATTTGCTGCACAGGGATTGAGTATTTTTGATGCTGCTGTTTTGGGTGTATATCTGCATGGACTCTGCGGAGAGCTTGCGGCTCTTGATTTGACAGAATATTCTGTTCTTGCGACAGATCAGATTGAATATATTCCCGAAGCGATAAAAACACTTTTGAGGCAATCTTAATGAAAAAAAACGGTGTTTTTCTCTCTTTTCGACCCAGGAACGGAAATGACAATATGGATTTGGATGAAAGAATTTTGAATTTTTCTATCCAAAATCAATGGGATGTTCCTGTTTTAAGGTTTTATGGCTGGACTCCGGCATGTGTTTCGCTTGGGAGAAATCAGGATGATTGTTGTATAAACAAAACGTATTGTGAGCAGCAAGGTATAGATATAGTTCGGCGTATTACGGGAGGAAGAGCTTTGTTTCACGACGACGAATTGACATACAGTTTTGTTTGTCCCGTATCTTTCTTGAAAAACGGAGAAACCGTAATCTCTTCATACAAAGAAATTTCAGGTGCTATTGCCGAAGGATTTAAAATGCTGGGAATTGATGCAGAATTTCCTGATGAAAAAAGAGCATCGACACATTACGAATATTGTATGTCTCTGGCTACGGGTGCAGATTTGAGTGTGGGAGGGAAAAAACTTGTCGGCTCTGCACAGTTTCGAAAAAAAGGTTATATCCTTCAGCACGGGTCAATTTTATACAGTTATGATAAAGAAAAAATTGAAAAAATTTTTTCTGAAGAACCCAGAGAGACTAAAATCGCAGTATTAAAAGATATTGCACCGGATCTAACGGGCGCCGGTTTGTGCAATGCTTTAAAATCAGGATTTGAACAATTTTTTGATATTACTTTTGAGCCGGTTCGTTTGCAAGATCAGAGCGAAGAATTTTTGCTCCGCCAAGATATATGTGTTTAATCTCGTTTTGTTCTTTCTCTGTGTTTACAACAACAAGCATTCTAAGACATTTTTTTAAACTGGGTTCAATATCCATTTCATTTACACATAGCAGCGGGACATATTGTATATCAAAATTTCTTCTGATAAACTTTGCGGGAAAAGAATTTTTCAAATCTTTTGTCATTGTAAATATTATGTGTGAGATGTCTTTTGTCTCTATTTCGTTAGATTTTATAATTTTTTCAAACAACTCAACAGCGGCATTTTCCAATGACTCCGGCGTGTCTTCTTCAACTGTGATTGCGCCTCGAATTCCTCTTGAATACATATTTTACTCCTGATGTTCTATTTTGCTAAATATACTGCCTGCCTTTACTCCTGCTCCGTTGCTCCAAGAATAGGCGCTCATTTGACCCTTTCCTTCCGGTTTTAATTCTTTTATTAGCAGCAGGTTTTGTTTTGTATTTACAGCAATTCCTTCTTTTGTGATTTTTACAACTTCACCCGTTTGCATTTTGGAGGTTTCTGAGTAAAGCACCTCTGTTTTAAGTATTTTTACTGATTTTCCGTTAAACATAGTTTGCGCAACAGGCCAGATTGTCATTGAGCGAACCTGATTGTGAAGTTCTTCTGCTGTTTTGTCCCAGTCGATGTAAGAGTCTTCTTTTTTGAATTTTTTGGCTATTGTCATCAGCGAATCATCCTGCTTTTGTGGAGCAAGTGTTTTGTTGTATAAACCTTTTAATGTTTCATACATTAAATAAGGAGACTTTTCGCTGATGATCTGTGACAGATCGTTGTCTGTCATTTCTTTTGTTATATCTATTTTTTCCTGCATACATATATCACCGGCATCAAGAGACAGAACCGTAATCATTGTTGTTATTCCAGTCTGCTTTTCACCGTTATATATTACTCTTTGAATAGGATTTGCTCCTCTGTATTTTGGAAGAAGCGATGCATGGAGGTTTATTGTTGCTATTTTGGGTATATCCAGAACATCCTGTGTCAAAATTTGCCCGAAAGCAAAAGTTACAAAAAAATCAGGATTAAGCTCTTTTAATTCATCTTTGAGAGCTTCATCTTTTTTTATGGAGTCAGTCTGAAATACTTTTATATTGTTTGCAATTGCATATTCTTTGACAGGGGGAGCTGTAATTTTGTTCCCTCTGCCGCAAGGTCTGTCAGGCTGTGTTACAACAGCCTGAATATTTATATCCTTATTTTCAAATAATTTTTGAAGACAATTTACTGCAATTTGCGGTGTTGCCATATAAACAATATTTATCACTGCTGCTCCTCGTCTGTTTTTGCAACAATTGTTTCTCCAGGATTTGCCGGAATAGATTCAAGTGCTTTTTCTATTTCCGGTTCGGAAAGCAATTTGTCTTCCTCCACTGACTGAAGACCTTTTTCCTTGAGTATTCGGTTTGCTTCAAATTCGCTTCTGCAATGGTCGATAAACAAAATTCCGTCCAGATGATCAAATTCATGCTGGATTGCTCTTGCCAGAAGGCTTCCGTCTTTGCCCTCCATAACAAAAGGTTTTCCGTTTAGACCAAGTGCTTTGACTTTCACATAAGCGTATCTTTTTACATCCGTATATGCCTCGGGAAAACTCAAACATCCCTCATAGCTGCTGCAAGCACCGGATTTTTGTATGATTTTTGGATTGATAAATACCAAAGGGTTCAACGGTTCTTTTCCTGTTGATACATCTATTACAAAAATTCTCAAGTTTTCTCCGACTTGAGGTGCAGCAAGACCGACACCGTTGTTGGCATACATTGTGTCAAGCAGATCATGCACGAGTGTTTGAATTTTTTTTGATATTTTCGAAACTTCTTTTGATTTTTTTCTTAGTACTTCATTTCCGTAGGGAACGATTTTTTTTATTGACATTATTACCTTCAATCTATGGACGCTGTGCATCCAGTTCTTGTCTTATGTCTTCAACTGTTACATAGTTTACCGGTGACTTTTCGTCTTTTTGTAAATATACATCTTTTATGCCGGCTTGAACAATAAATCTTTTGCAAAGAATGCATATGAAATTGTGACCGTAGATATACATTGTTGCACCTTTGCATCTGTCCTGACCTGCTTGAATAATTGCATTTTGTTCCGCATGTATGCTGCGGCATGTTTCATACATCGTACCTGATGGAATATTATTTTCCATACGGTAGCATTTCCCAATTTCGTAGCAGGAAATTACTTTTGACGGTGTACCGTTATAGCCTGTAGCTTTTATTTTTTTGTCTTCACCTACAATTACCGCTCCGACTTTTGCTCTAAAGCAGTTTGAACGTGTTGCACAGGTCTTTGCTATTTCCAAAAAATATTCATTCCAAGGCTTAATCATATTATCGTCCTTCTTGTATTTCTATATTCTTTTGCATTAAATCTTTGAGCTGGTTTTGAAGCTGCATGATTTGTTCCATTTGCTCAGGAGACACTTGGTTGTCGATAATTTTTTGAGCATCTCTTTTAGCTTTCCCTTTGAGATTTGGCATTTGTTGAATTGTGTTTACTGCATTAAGGGCTTCGGTAAGCTGCTGATTCAAAGCAGTCAGCATTTCAAGTGTTTTTGTCTGATTTTCGCTTGTACCGAAGGAACTTTCGCCGTTCTCTTTTATCCATCCTATTGTGTTTCCGTTTCTGTCCATAAAGTAGAGAGTTCCATAAACAACTATACCTTGCGATTCTTTTTTGTTTATATCTCCTAGTCTTATGTCTCTGCCGTTAGATGGATAAATGGCTGTTTGGGTATTTCGCTCTATTTTCCACAATTCACGATTTGTGTTGTTTTTCTTTTTTGTTATTACAGGCACTGATGCGATTGCAATGATACTGACAATCAAGAGAGTAATAAGTGCTTCCGCAAGAGAAAATCCTGTCTTTTTCATAAGTCTCCTTATCTTCTTATAACTATTTTATTGTTATTTCATGTTAAAGTAAAGAATTTATAATAAAAAAGAAACGAAAAAACCAACATATAGACGAAAAAAAGTACTTGCTATAATTTTAAATTCAAATATAATAGGATATGTAGATTAAAAAAGGGGTTTAAATACTATGAACAAAGAAGAATTAGTACAAGAAGTTTCAAAAAAATCTAAAGTTACTCAAAAAGAAACTGCTGAAATCATCAATGCTTTGATGGAAACAATTGAAAAAACAGTTTCTAAAGGCAAAAAAGTTACTTTGGTTGGCTTTGGTACTTTCGAAGCAAGAAAAAGAGCTGCTAGAATTGGCCGCAATCCTCAAACAGGTAAAGAAATTAAAATTGCTGCTAAAACAGTTCCTGCTTTCTCAGCTGGTAAAAAATTTAAAGAAGCTGTTGATTGCAAAGCTTGCAAAAAGTAGTTTTTCTTTAAAAGCTTTAAAAAGCCCGTCTTGTTTTAGACGGGCTTTTTGCTGTTAGATGTTTTCTGCAGGCTTTTGTTGTGTTTCCTGCGAAGATTCAATTGAGTATAAATCTTTTCCTCCGACTGCTTTGTACAGTCCTATTGTTGAGATAAGATAATTTATTTTGTTTGAAACTTCGTCTCTTTGTGTCAGGAGGTGCTGTTCTTTGTTGTATAAAACATCTAGATTTGATGCTGAGCCTATTTCATTTTTGTGTGTCATAAGGATAAATTTTTGGTTTTCAAGCTTGAGTCGTTCAACGCTTTCTTCATAATTTTTTTGTTCTGTTTTTACTTGTGCGCTGCTGTCATTAACTTCCTGAATACCGTTAAGTATTGCCTTTTGGTAGTCATGCATTGCTTCTTCATATTGATATTTTCTCAGTTTTAAAACAGCCATTTTTCTTCCGCCAGAAAACAAGTCAAATGAAGGCATTATCCCTGCATTTGCCAGTTGTGAATAGCTGTTGAACATTTTGCTCCACTGATATGCGTTCAAACCTATTTGTCCGTATATTACAAATTTAGGTAAAAACTCTTTTCTTGCAATTCTTACATCGTAGCCGATTTTTTTGATATGATCTTCAGCCTGTATATAGTCCGGTCTTGATTCTATAACCGTGGAGTCTATTTTGTCCGGAATGTTTGTTAATAGTTGGAGGTTCTCACATGATGTTCTTTTTATATCTTTATCATTGTCGGACAAATAGACCCGCAGTTGATTTGTTAAAATTGTTTGTGTATGCTCCAGTGTATTCAATATTTCTTTTTGCTGGGTAAGCATTTTTTGTTCGTTTAGAACTTCATTTATTGTGCATAATCCGTTGTCGTATTTTTTCTGTGTTTTTTCAACAATTTCTTCCTGTGTGGAAACAATTTGTTTTTGTATATCAAGCAGTTTGTCAGCTTTTATTAAATTAAAATAGTTTGTTGCAAAAGCGGATGTAAGTGCGATATAGCTGGCTCTTTCTTCCTGCTCAATTATGTTTAGCTGCTGTTCTATACTTTTTGTTTTTAATCTGTTTTCTCCCCAGATATCGATTTCATAACTTGCTGTAAGTGGAAGCTGGTATCCCCACTGTGCATAGCTTGGAATTAGCATGTTACCAAAACGCTGGTCACTGGATCGCATTGTTCTTCCGAGATTACCGTCAAATGAAATCTGCGGCAGTTCATTTGCCAGAGATATTTTGACCATCTTTTCACCTTCTTTTACTTTCAATGCCGCAATTTGAAGGTCATGGTTCTTTTCATAAAGTTCTTGAATATATCCGGACAAAACAGGATCTTGGTATCTTTCCCACCAAGAGAGGTTAAGATATTCAATCCTTTTTGCCTGCTGCTGCTCTTCTCTTTTGTCACGCTTTGCATCCGCAGGTAAACAAGACAGCACAAAAAAACATAATATTAATGTTGTAAAAAATTTTTTCATATTTCGGCTTCCATTTTTTATTCTTGTGTTATGATAATAACACAAGAAAATTTTAT
>CALVEJ010000037.1 GCA_944326535.1 Candidatus Gastranaerophilales bacterium
AATATAAATGTTATATTGTTAAATTTAATTTGATTTTTGAAGTCTTTTTTCTTCATTTCGTATTTTTTTGTAATTGCTTCTCTTTTTTCTTCTTTTAGTTTATTTATCTGATTTTGCAGTGTTGAAACTTGTAACTGCGTACTTTGATTAGTTATATTTTGTATAGTCATTATTTGCTCCTTTTAAATTCGTGATAGACATTAATTCCAATTAAGCTTGCATATCCAAGTAACATTAAAATAGCACCACAAGCAAGTCCGTGAGGTTCAACACCGCTAGTCTGCATTGTTGCTGCTCCTGCTGTTAATAATGAATGACTTATAATATTGCCACTCGCCGCAAGAGGAATTATATTCTTTTCATTAAACAGTCCATCTCTAATTTTCTCCATCACGCTCCTTGTATCTTTCACCTGGGGTTTGAGCCAAGGGCAGTTCATTTCAAGTTTGTCCAATTCTCTGGATATTTGCTTATAAAAATTTTCTGTTTGTGCATTGTGATTTGCCAAAGACTTCCTTAACGCATCCATTTGATTCATCAAACAATCATATTCTTTTTTACCTAAAGAAATATCTTCCATAATTAACATATTATTTGCAACAGCACCATTTAGAATATTTTTGCTGATAGTCATAATATCTGCATTCTGACCGTAAATATTTTTTACGGCTTTATCCAAAAATTCATTAATACCGACCTGTTTTCCATCCAAATCTATTGTTAAAGTATTTAAAATATTGTCCGTCTGCTTTGCCATATCATACTTGTCAGATTCAAAATTCAGAGCATCAACAAATTTTTCATCCATCCAGCTTTTTCTCAACTTTTCAATATATTTTTCGATATCTTCATCTGCAATTGTTGAGAGATAGTCAACTTTATCCTTTGGTGACATATAATATGACTCAACATCCATTTCAGATAAAATCAAATCCAAAACCCCGGCACGGTCAAGTTTTATATTAAAAATATCTGAGTCATAATTTCTGTTGTTAATATCTTGAATAAGCAATTTTTTTAGTTCATCAAAATTTTCCTGAGCAAATTCCTGAGATTCAACAAGATTTTTTACAATTTGTTTTCTTATCTTGTTGTTTGCAGGCTTGTTAACAAGAAAATCAAGCATATCAATACCATATGATTTCTTATCTTTTTGAGCCTGATTATATTTGTCTACAAGAAAAGCTTTTTCGCTTAGTGTAAGCTCGCCGCTTCCTCTGTATTCAAACAGAAGAGAAAGTTTATTATTTTGATTTAATACTCTATAATTATTACTATTTAAAAAATCGTCAAGCTTTTTCACTTTTACGTCTTTATCGTTTACAACTTCTCTCAAATAATCTGTTTTGTAGAACTCAACAGTTGATTCTGTCAGTTTTTTCCAGGAATCCAGCATCAAGTCCTTGTCTTTTAAATATATAGCTTCGGAGAGATTATCCAGATTTTCGTATATGCTGTCATAAACTGTTTTGTCTGCATAATCCAGCTGCTTATTTATAACTTGAAAGACCTTGTGAATATTCTCTTTTGGCATCATCAAAGGGTTTTCTTTGAATAATGCGCTAAATTCTTTTAATCTTCTCTGTGCAAAGCCAGAATTCAAATAATCATTATTTGACCTGTCATCTTTTTGCGGACGAGCTTGCATTTTTTCAAAGAAAAAAGCATCAATCTTCTTTTCTATAAGACCGTCAACATCAGAGTTTTTCAGAATTTCATTGAGCGATTTATTAAGATATTCTTTTGTTCCTGCAGCTGATCTTGAATATGATTTTAAATTTGTATTATAAAAATCGTTGTATTCTTTGTGTAAAATTCTTATATTTTGATTTTGCAGGTATTGATTCAGTTCATTATCCTCTTTTTCCTTTAAAAACAGATAATAACCCATCTTTGAAAACTTATCCCTTGCTTCTGTTTCTCCGGTATACGAGTCATCAATAATAGCCCTGTCGGTTCTAAAAATAGCCGAAATTTCATCAGAAAGAGCAAGTTTTGAATCTTTTATTTGTTTAATTTGATAATCATTAAAGTTTTCAATACCTTTAAAAGACGGTTTCGATTGTCGTATAACAATAGAGTTCTGTTGTACATTTTGAGTTTTTTTGTATTTGTTAAAAGAATATGTTTTTTCTATCTGTGGAATATCTAACATATACACTGTCCCTTACACCAAACTGGATATATCATCATTGGTACTGTGATAATCCTGTATATAATCACCAGAATTATCATGATTATCATATTGCTCATCATTTGTGTCTACATGTGATATATCATCTGTAGGCTCTGCATTAGCATGTGATGAAACATCCGAATAATCGCTATCATTGTTTTTTATATTTTCTAAAAAGCTTTCCATGCTTGGATTTTCAAAATGCATATTATGTATGAAATCTGCGTAATTTTCTTTTATATAGTTTTGTATAGGATGTTCTGCCGCATGAGTTAAAAATGCTTGTGCCGTTTCATAAGAAATATGCTCATCATACATTCTCTGGCTTAAATCATCCGTCAAAGCAACATAATGTTTTTGCCCCATTTTATCCTGCAATGTAATGATTTCTCTTCCCCAGAAATCATGTTTTATCTGGGTATCATTGTCACCATTGAAAAAATCTTTTGTCTTTTCAAACAAATTGCGTCTGTCTATTGGGGTAAATCTTTCTATATTAGAAAAATTATAATAAGAAAAGTCTTTTTCGCTAGAGAACACATACGGAGTATCAGAAGATTCCGGAGGTGTACCGTGTTCTTTAATATATTCTTCTCTGGACTCTATTCTTGGAGGTCTATAATCATGCCATCTGTCATCTTCCGGTCTTGTCGGATAACCAGAGCCAAATGCAGGCAGAACCAGGGGCACTGTTTCTCCATTAGTACAAATTACCGATGTATTATCCTCCGGGTTTACATAAATACCATTATTTAAATCAACATATTTTCCTTCTTTCAGATTTATATCAACACCATTTTTAAAATCCCTAAATATGCCATTCATCTCGTCACAGAAACAATATGGCGCTTTAAATCTTTCAGGATTAAGATCAACACCGAGCTCTGAAGCTTTTTGTGTATCAACAAATAACTCATCTGCATTTCCTAAATATGTGCCGTCTGATAAAAAGATGTCGTCAGGATTTTGATTTTTTGCAATGGCTATCGATGTTACTAACGGAATCATAAACATTGCCCCTACGGCACTTGCACCAATAATTGTATCTTTGATATCTATTTTATTATTATCTTTATTTTGCGCTCCTTTGAAAGATACGCTATTAGACCTTACAAAAATATCATTATTCAGGCTATTTAATTTACCTGTTGTATATAATATAGGATTACCATATTTTTTATTCTGTATCGAAATATTAGAAAAAATACTTGAAAATTGTACTTGCATAATATATCTCCCTTTTCATAAATTGTTATAAACCATCTACAAAACTCACTAAACACCCGTATTTTTATTAATAATCTTAAATCCAAATATAAAATTATTTGCTATTTTCATAAAATCGTTGTTTAACTTTGTTACTTTTCTAAACAAAATAAGCGTTTGACAATGAAAAACAATATTACGACTATCCAAAGTTTTCTTTGTTCTATGATGTTCTATTTCTAACAGATTTTTGAATATTTCAATTAATAGTATAATTTCTTTTTTATTTGTAACCTGAGCGGACGATTGCACATTTTATTTACTAACAAATATGTAGCCGCTCGACTCCGGACATGAAAAAAACTCCCTTTCGGGAGCTTTTTAAATGGTGCCAATGGTCACTCTGCCGAGTCAAAGCTGACTAAATGTCAGGTTTGACGAGAGGGGAGAACCGGAGGTTCGACTCCGGACATGAAAAAAACTCCCTTTCGGGAGCTTTTTAAATGGTGCCGATGGACACTCTGCTAACCCCGACCCGGGCAGGCAGGTCAGCATTACTATGCTGACAAATAATTTTGTCGGATTTGTAAATCAGACCTACTTTATTCTGTAGAATCGAGCGAAGTGAGCGAACAGCCATGTGAACAAGGTTTATGAAATGTAGAATTTTTTACGCTCAGCCTTGTCAAAATTCGCCATACTCACAGATTAACTCTGAAGTCGGAACTTTGGAGCTTTTTTACCGGCTTATGTGTCTGAAGTGAAACAAATTATTTATAAAAATATGTAAACTAATGTAAATAAAAATTTATATACAAGCAATTCTCTATTTCTAAAAAGCTTTATAAATATAAGGAAAGGAAGATTATGTCTTTATCTATTGGCGGAAATTATACACATGGTTTTAATACTGGAAAAATTCAACGTATTACCATCAGCAGTGATGATATAAAAAAATATGGTATTGATATTGATGACTTTAATAAAGTTGATGCAGATGAAGATGGTTTAATTACAGCATCAGAATTTTTATCTTCAGGCATTAGTGTTTCTTCCATTTTTAATGCTTTTAAACAGGAAGCAACAAAAATAGAAGGTGCATATGTAGATTCAACTAACAACATTGCTCAAAATAATAACAATAATCAAAATAGATTTGGCAACCCGATACAGCAACAAAATCCATCACTTAACCATCCAAGCGTTGCAAATCATCCATTTCTTGCACAGAATTTAGATTATAGTGCATAAATATTTATGATTATACACAATATTAACTTATTAGTAATACCGACTTCAAACAAAAAAATACCGACTTTCTTGTGAAATATTTCACAGGATTTTAATCATTTTTCAAAAGTCCAACAAAAAAATTGCAGATACTTTGAGCAAAATCGCCACTTGTGGCTAAAAAGCAGGCTATGCCTTGTTTAAAGGCAAAAACTTTTGAGGACAACTGGTGTCCATTTCATGGACATTTCAGTACTTTTGCTCAAACTAAAATACCGACTAAAATGGACAGTAAGAACCCTAATTCTAGGGCATTTGAGGGGCTTTGCTCAAAGTATCCGCAATTTCAAAAGTACTTGAAACAATACATTTTTAGAATAAAAATTCGGAATGTAATTCTAAACCTTGTGAACGCCAATAATCAAAGACAAAATGTCAGGTTTGACGAGAGGGGAGAACCGGAGGTTCGACTCCGGACATGAAAAAAACTCCCTTTCGGGAGCTTTTTAAATGGTGCCGATGGCCGGAGTCGAACCGGCACGTGGCGCAAACCACACAAGATTTTGAGTCTAGCACGTCTACCAATTTCATCACATCGGCATATAAATTATCGTATTCAATTTTCAAGTTTTTCGCTTCTGTGATGAATTGGTAGACTTTAAATCTAAAGTTCTCTCCGCTTCGCTTCGGTCAGTTCATCACATCGGCATATGAATTATCGTATTCAATTTTCAAGCTTCTGCAACAATTTTTCAGCTGCAAATCAACTGTAAAATTATTCTACCAAAACAATTTTAAATTTCCAGTACTAATTTAAAAAAAATATAGAAACTTATGTAACATTTCTGTCATAAACTAGCACTATTAGGGTTTTAGAAGTTTAATAAAAATAGGCTGGAAAAATTCATGCGAATACACGGATTAACAACCACATATCAAACTGCATCATCATTCAAACGAGCCCCCAGAGAAGATATAAATGTTCCCTGGAACGGGAAATCGGAAGTTGAAGAATACCCAAAAGCAATTGAAGATGCAAAAAAATTTCTGGGGATACAGAACCTTGCTCTAATTTTGCATCAATCATCATTTCCGGTAAAAAACAATGATGCTTTTATCGGTTCTCACATAAATTCTCAAGCATTGGAGTTAAACAAATTTTTAAAGTTCCATGGCTTTGACTCAATACAGCTCGGCCCTCCGGGACTCACACAATTATCGCCATATCAGTCCTCGATAAATTCAAAAAATTATCTGTACACAGATTTGGAAAAACTTGCTACGGATGAATATGCAAATATTCTTACATTAAATGATATAGAGCAGGAAATCAAAAAAGTAGACAGAAACGGAAAATACGAAGAAAACTCGGACAGAACAAACTTCAACAAAGCTTTTTACGTTGTGGACAAACTCTATGACAAAGCATACACAAATCTTGCACAAAAAATAAGAGAAAGTGATCCGGCAGCACAAAAACTTTTATCAGAATTTAAGCAATTCAAAAAAGAACAAAATGACTGGCTGGAAAAAGATGCAGTATTTGTTCTGCTAAGAGACTTGTTAAAAATGGATGACAACTTCCTCGAGTGGCCTGACATGTGCAAAAACCTGTTTGACTATATACAAAACCCATCCTCGCCTGACCATGACGAGGCTGTCGCATATTACAAACATCTTAATAAAAAATATAAACGAAACCTTAACTTATACAAGTTCAAACAATTTATAATCAACAAACAAGAACACGAATTTCAAAAAGAAAACGGAAAACTGCCCTACAGTACTGATGCAATTATCGGATTCCATATGATGGACTACTATGCACACAAAGATGCATTTCTACCGAATTTCAGAGTAGGAACGCCATATGGAGGAGAAGGAAGAGCCATAGGCAACGGTTCGCCATGGGGAAATAATCAAACATGGGATATACCCGTTGTTGATCCCAAAAAGCTTTTTATTAAAGATGAAAATGGAAATATTACAGGGCTCGGACCTGCAGGAAAGCTCATAAAAGAAAAATTTGAAAAGCTTCTTGATACATACGAAAATATAAGAATAGACCACGCAATAGGTCTTATTGATCCTTGGATTTATGACAAAAACAGAGTTGAATTCAAAATCGGACGCTACCCCGGAGAAGATCCAAATGTTCCGGAACACATAATATACAGAAATGCGCACGGTGCAAATATAAGTATGATGCACAAAGACAATGTGTTTGGCTATGACAAAGGATGGGATCATCACACAACGGATTTGATAAATGAAGATATAAAAAACATGCCTGACGTAGATCCGGACGGAGACTATGCAAAAATTCTGGACGAAATTCTGCTTCCGTTGTTCAAAGAAAAGGGAGCAAATCCTGAAGATATGGCTTGGGAAACACTGGGCTGTGATACACAAAAATTCAGAGAAGTTTTTGACAAAAAAAGGGCGGGTAAAGTTCTTCCTGAAATAACATCCGCCTACGAATGGCAGATACAAAAAAGACTGTCAGACCCCAGACACAAAGAAGACACCGTTATTTTAGGCTGTCATGACCATCCGCCTTTTGCCCAAGTTTGTGATGACAATTTTTATTCCCAAAAGAACTGCAAAAACGGCATATACGAAGATCAATATATAGTAGGAAGCCTTTATCCCGAAATGACAAACGAGCAGCGTGCCGATATTATGAATCAATTAAAGTGGGACAGAAGGCTGAGAGTAAAACTTAAATTTTCAGAAATGCTCAGATACGCAGAAAAACTGCAATTTACATTTATGGACTTTTTCGGTCTGGACAAAACATACAATCACGCAGGCACGCAAAATCCGGACAACTGGAAACTCAGACTCAAAAAATCATATAAAGAAGACTACTACAGAGCACTTGAATGGCAGCCAGGAGATGACGGAGTAAATAAAGTTGCGCTGAATATGCCCGAAGAGTTAAAGCGTCCGGTCATTGCAAAAATAGCAACAGAAAAAGGAAGAGACTTTGCTTCCCATCAAGAACTAATTGACAGACTTGATTATTTTGAAAAGATGCTGAAAACGCCGGATGATGAATCAGTTTCTAAAAGTAAATAAGGTTTATGCTTATTACACCATTTAAAAATGCAATTTCATCTTCCTGTAGATACGGAATATTTAGCAGCTGTTTATAATCATATACTTTTTTCAAAACTCTTTCATTATCAAATTTATTATGTTTTGTTTTTATATAGCCTGCTTCCTTGAGTTCTGTCCAAAACGGAGCAGACTCTTTAGCATATGGATCAGTTACAAGAATTTGTCCCTTATCATTTACATAAACAGCGTTAACAAAATGTCCGTACTGCCTTATATACTGATTTCCATCCTTTTTATAAATACCAATGTTAAGTATAACCGACCTGCCGTTTGAGATTTCCTCAACAATATCCAAAGGTTTTTCTGACAAAAATCTCTTGTTCACCGGTCTAATTCCAAAATATTTAATATATGCGGTTCTGTTGTTTTCAGAAAAATAATCTTCCAGAGATTTACACAAATTGTTTGTTTTAGTTCCTCTTTTATCTGTTTTTGCCGTCTCTGTAAAATATTCCACAAGATTTTCCGTATCAAAATTGTTGTAGTTGATTATACAATTGGCTGCACAAACAGGTGCGCTTGAATACTCATTTTTTTGTTTTATGTCAGAAAAACCGGACACAAAACAAAAAAGAGTTATTAAAAATAAAGTTTTAAAAATTTTATTCATCATACCTTACACAGCAAATCTAAAGTGCACAATGTCACCGTCTTGTACTACATAATCTTTACCCTCAAGGCGGGTCAACCCTTTTTCTTTTGCCGCATTGTATGAGCCGCAGGCAACAAAATCGTCATAGCCAGTAACTTCGGCACGAATAAACCCCTTTTCAAAGTCAGTATGGATTACACCTGCAGCCTGAGGAGCTTTTGCACCTGCCGGTATAGTCCACGCTTTGACCTCCATTTCACCGGCTGTAATAAATGTTCTCAAATCAAGAAGATGATATACGGATTTTATCATTCTCTCAATACCGGAATCTTCAACTCCGAGAGCAGCCAGATAATCTTTCTTTTCTTCTTCGCCAAGCTCGGAAAGTTCTGCTTCAATCTTTGCAGATATAACAACAACATCCGCATTGTGTGTTTTTGCATATTCTCTGACCTTTTCTACATATTCATTGCCTGTAGCAAGATCAGTTTCAGATACATTTGCTGCATAAATAACGGGTTTTGTTGTCATAAGATGCATCAACTTGATATAAGGCAGTTCATCTTCGTTAAAATGGTCTTTTACATTAATAAACTTTCCGTCTTCAAGAAGTTTTAAAAGTTTTTCAACAACCGCCAATTCAGCAACAGCATCTTTGTCTCCTGTTTTGGCAACTTTTGACAGTCTTTGCTGTCTTTTTTCAAGGCTTGCCATATCAGCAAGCGCAAGTTCAGTATTTATTGTTTCTATATCATCAATAGGATCTACTTTTCCTGTTACATGGATTGTATTAGGGTCATCAAAGCATCTGACAACCTCAATTATCGCATCTGTTTCTCTAATATTTGCAAGAAACTGATTTCCAAGCCCCTCGCCTTTGCTTGCACCTTTAACAAGCCCGGCAATATCAACAAACTCAATTGCAGTAGGTACAATCTTTGCAGCCTTGACCATGGGCTGCAGCACGGCAAGTCTTTCATCAGGAACACTTACAACACCAATATTAGGCTCAATCGTACAAAACGGATAGTTTGCACTCTGTGCATTTGCGGTTGAAGTTAATGCGTTAAATAATGTCGATTTTCCCACGTTGGGCAGCCCAACAATCCCTGCTCGTAACAATTTTTTAGTCCTCTTTTCTGTATTTCTTTATCACAATGGTACAAAAAATACACTTCTTTTACAATCGTATGTTAAAATAAAGGCAACGATTATTTTATTTGGAGTTTTGTATGAAACGAGCAATTATTCTTGTTATAGATTCAATGGGCTGCGGGGCAATGCCTGACTGCAGAGAATACAACGATATACCGGAATGCAACACTCTTTGCAATGTTGCAAAAGCAAACAACGGGCTCAATATTCCCAACATGCAAAAAATGGGAATTGGAAATCTGGGTGAAGTTATGGGCGTACAACCGGAAAAAGAAACAAATGCCCAATATGGAATAATGAGAGAGGTTTCAAAGGGCAAAGACACGACAACCGGTCACTGGGAAATTGCAGGACTTGTTCTGGATGTTCCTTTCAGGGTTTATCCTGACGGATTTCCGGCTGAAATTATAGACAAATTCATAGAAAAAACCGGATGCGGAGGTGTTCTCGGAAACTATCCCGCATCGGGAACGAAAATAATTGAAGATCTTAATGAAGAACATCACAAAACCAAATTTCCGATTGTTTATACTAGTGCGGACAGCGTTTTTCAAATTGCGGTTGATGTTGATGTCATCCCCCTCGATGAATTATACAGAATGTGCCATATAGCAAGAGAAATTCTTGTCGGAGAACACAATGTATCCAGAGTAATCGCAAGACCTTATCACATAGTTGACGAAAAGCCCACACGTATTTCAAAAGACAGAAGAGATTACTCGGTTGAACCGCCAAAACCAACTGTACTAAATGAAATTCTGAAAGCAGGCGGCAGAGTTGTCGGTATAGGAAAAATTGAAGACATATATGTAAAATCCGGAATTTCTCACGCCATTCATACCGGCTCAAACGCAGAGGGTCTTGAACTGACACTAAAGGCTGTAAAAAACACTCTTGACCTTAACGGAATAAGAATAGCAGATGCAAAAGAACCGCCGGAATTTGAATTAATATTCACAAATCTTGTCGACACAGATATGCTTTTCGGACACAGAAACAACTGGAAAGGATACGGTCAGGCAATAGAAGAAATAGATGCATTCTTACCGCAAATTATGAATAATATGACACAAGATGACATCTTGTTTATCACGGCAGATCACGGCTGCGACCCCACAGTCCCCGGAACGGATCACACAAGGGAACAGGTTCCTCTTCTTATTTATTCAAAAGCTGAAAATTTCAAACCCGGCAATCTCGGAATTAAACAGACATTTGCATATGTTGCCGAAAGAATAAGAGAATGGTTCAACCTTTAACATTATTTACCTGAGCTGCAAAATATGATATTTTAACAGTATTATGAACTATGTACGCTGGTATGACAAAGATCCCGACCTCAGCAGTCTGATGAAATTTCTTGAAAGTTTGAATGAAGAACTGAGAGAAGAAATTGCAACTGACCTTATACAGATTATTCTCAGTGAATTAAAAACAAACAAAGACGGAGAGATTTCAGTTCTTGCCGACAACAAAATCAGTGAGTACAAAAGATGGTATGACAAAAATCTGTCTTTGCACTCGGCAATAGAGATAATAAAAAACCTGGATGATGACCAGCGAAAAGAGATTATATCACTAATAATGGAATCAATTGTCCAAATACTGGCACAATACAATTATGAAAACGAAAATGAATAAAAATGTACTTGTTACCGGAGGCTCCAGAGGGATAGGAAAAAGTATCTCAAAAATACTCGTAGACTCCGGATATACTGTATACATAGCAGCGAGGAATGAAGATGTATTAAAAAAAGCAGCAAAAGAAATAAATGCTGCCGGATATTTTTGCTGTGATTTGGCAGAACCACAAAACGCCAAAGCACTAATAAAAAATATGATAGAAACAGCAGGATCAATAGATATTCTTGTTAACAATGCTGGTGCATATGTCTATTCATCAATAGAAAAAACAAAAGAAACAGATATTGAACAGCTGATAAATCTGAATATAAAAGCCCCCTGCCTTCTTACAAAGTATGCTGTTGAAAATATGAAAAAGAACAAATGGGGAAGAATAATTAATATCGGCTCAATAAGCGGTATTGTAGGGGAAGCAAATGCATCCTTATACTCTATGACAAAATCCTCATTCAGCGGATTTTCAAAAGCCCTTGCCCTTGAGCTTGCCTGCGACAACATTACAGTAAATACAATTAATCCCGGATGGGTTGAGACAGAGCTTTCAAACGATGCAGTAGAGCAGAGTGATTTTTCATATCAGGAAGAAATTGATATGATTCCGCAAAAAAGATTCATTCATCCGGATGAGATTGCAAACCTGGTCAAATACATGGTTTCAGATGAAGCAAAAGGCATGACCGGTCAAAGCATTAGTCTTTGTGCAGGTTTGAGCGCAGGTTAAATTTATACTAAAGTTGTAGAAAATTTCTCCATAAATCCTCCAAAAAGATGATTATAGAAACTTCCTATAATGATACTTTAAATAGGTACCTAAATTCAAAATCGATATGAGTATCTAATAACTAAGTAAGGAAGGCAAAATGGATAAGATGAAAATCTCAAGCACAAAATTTGAACTTTTCAAACCGCTTTCAAAACAAGAAAGACAGGAAGTTCATTCAAACCCGTTCGGTATTAATTTTAAAGGCAATGTATTGGCTGCTGACGTTTTTGAATCATCAAAAACAAAAGAAACAAACGCAACAAGCTCCAATCCTTTTGCAAAAATGACAAACAAATCAAAAATGATAGCCAGCGCAATGGTCGGTTCAATGAATTCGTTTAATGAAGCCTTCCGTTCAAGAATCAACTCTATCATATCTTTTGGCAGACAGATTAAAGATAACATTGCAAATTCTTGGGAATACGCAAAAAATACAGAAATCAAGCTTGATTTTAAAGGTTTAACAGAATCAATCGCTTCAAAATTCAACAATCAATACAGCGTAAACAACCTCTTAAAACAGCCTGTTGACGATATAGGAGCAATGTTTGCCACCGAACTCGCAGCATACAAAGAAAGCTTGAAAGCGTAGGTGAAGAATGAAAACAATAAACAGAATTGATAATATTATAGAAGCATTGTGCAGACACGAAGACCCAAAATCAATCAGTATTTTGGAAGAAATCGGCACAAACTCTGAAATCGATGAAATCAGAGAAAAAACAGCACAGGCTCTTATCAGAAAAAATACTCCCGAATCATTGAGACTTGTTGTTTCAAGTGCAGGCAAAGGTATAAATGACCTGTCAGCAAGAGTTGCAATGAGCGCAATCAATGAAATTCTCGGATTGAATGACAAAACAGAAGTTTTGAAAGTTCTCGAAGAAACAATGAACAGCGAAGAAAAATCTGAAATAAAAGATACAGCTCGTTCAGTAAAAGCATTAATTACATACTCTATGTAAAAAACCCAAATTACAATATAAATAAAAGCCCTCTACTTCAACCATAGAGGGCTTTTCATTATTTAATCTAGTGTCGTCTTTTTCGCTTCGAGCTTTCGAAGCTCAAAGACTCACCTTTTCAATGTGTCACTCGAAAAATTCGTTCACGTCACTTACCGCTCACAAAACCAGCCACAGGCTGCTTTTATTCGCAAAGTCTTATCACGAATTTTTCTCGAACAATATATAAGGAACGTATGCTATGCAGTAAAAGTCGGTTTGCTTTGAGGATTTGCAGGGTCATTGGATTGCTGCAGAGGATTGTCTGCCGTTGCAATTTCAGGAAATTTTGTAGAAAACGCTTTTATAACCTCATCGGTAAAGCTGCCCAGCAAGCCGGCAATCTGGTTTTGAGTAATATCAAGATCTTCTACTTCAAGGGATGAAAAATCTACTTTTCCCTCGTTATTTACAGCATAATCCTGTTTGTTAAACAGAGTTTCAAATCTTTGGGTGTTATAATTTGTAGCTGATTTTAGCTGTTCCTGAAATCCCGTACTCAATCTGTTTACCTGCATATAAATCTCCTTTTCGGCTAATTTCCTGTTTTAGACTTCCTGTAATTTATATCGGTAAACACACATTCAAACTTTATAGTTGAACAATAAATTTTAACAATAATTAACAAACAACCTGAACCCCATCTGTAACGGACTCAAGCCCTTCAATAATCAAAAATTTCTCAGCATCCAGTGCAGCAGGCACAGTATCTTGAAGTATAAAAAACGTAGGTCCTGAGCCAGACATAACAGCATTCGGAAGAAGTCGTTTAATCTCACCAAGCAGAGGATAATCCTCCGTCAATGCCCGCTCAAAGCTGTTAAACAGATACTTTGCATCAAATTTTTCCGCCATTTTTTCCGTATAATTCATTACCCTGCGTCTGTCCTCAGGCAATAAAGAAAACTTTGTATAAGCCTCTTTCGCAGATATGCCAAAGTTCAAAGGCTTGACAAGAGACAGTTTCAGCTCAGGAGTATCAATCTTTTGTATATTCTCTCCACGTCCCGTACAGAGCGCAGTTCCGCCATGGAGACAGAAATTCAAGTCAGACCCCAAAGAAGCACACAGCTCATCCAGCTGTGCTGTATCAAGGGGTTCATCAAACATCATATTCATTGCATAAAGAGCTGCAGCACCGTCTGTAGATCCGCCCGCAAGCCCCGCCTCTACCGGAATATTTTTTTCTATAAAAACGTCAACTTCTGCCCGAATCCCCGTTTTATTAAAAAAAGCATCAATTGCCTTATACACAAGATTTTTTTCATTATACGGAATTTTATCACTGTTACCGTTCAAATTTATTTTTGTTATATCTGATTTTTTTACGGAAATTGTCAGGTAATCATACAGACTGATTGCCTGCATAATACTTTTTATATTGTGATATCCGTCCTCTCTTTTATTTAAAATTTCAAGTGTAAGATTTATCTTTGCCGGAGCTTTAACCCTTATTTTTTTATACATTCTTTTTTAACTCCTCAGACAATTCTGCAAGTTTTTCTGTAGAAAGAGTCTCTCCACGTGTATTTTCCGAATAGTTTAACGCAGAAAGTGTCTTCAAAACAGCATCTTTTGCAAACCCTGCATTCAGCAATGAGTTTTTCAGATTTTTCCTCCTTGTTGCAAAGCAAGCTTTTACAACCTTTCTCAAAAAAGTATAATCCTGAACATCAACTTTGGGTTTTGAATTCACCGTTATCCTGACAAGAGCGGAATCAACCTTTGGTGCCGGATAGAATGAACGTCTGCCGACTTTTTGGATTAATTCAACATCCGCATTAAATTGTGTCAGTATAGACAAAAGTCCGTATTGCTTTGAGGGAGATTTTTCATTTGCAACAAGTCTCTGTGCTACCTCCCATTGCACCATCAAAATTATTTCAGAAATATGCTTTCTGTTTTCATTTTCCAAATCATCAATCTCTCCCAGCAGATGAGCAAGAATAGGACTTGTTATGTAATACGGAATATTTGCAACAACTTTAAATTTAGTATCCTCAAGATCCTTGAGTTGTACTTTTAAAATATCATTGTGAATTAAATGAAATTTTTCTGTTTTAATATGCTGCAAAGCTTCAATCGCATCTTCATCGAGTTCAACGGCATAAACCTTTTTTGCCCTGTTCACTATATTCTCTGTAACAAAACCGGCACCGGGTCCTATTTCCAAGACTGTATCATCTTGAGAAACTTCGCCTGCAATAGTATTTATTACGTCTTCATCAACAAGAAAATTTTGCCCCAGACGTTTTTTTGTTTTAAAAAGCTTTGCTCTTAATAGATATTCACTCATTTTCAATTCTTCCTGCGACCCATGATACAATAAAAATTATGATAATAATACCTGAATATCTGGCAATACATGAACCTGATGATGAACTGCTGGAAAAAATAAATACAAAAACTTTTAACGACAAAGTACTGTACAAAAAGAAATCTGATTTTCACAATATAAAAGTTATTGAAAATGAGATAGGACGTTTTTTGCATTACAAAGACACTTACCAAGCCGGATTTATTCACACGGACAATTATAAAGGCAATTTGCCGTATATAAACTATTTCACAATACCATATCTCATAAACCCCGAAATAAAAAATATCCTATTAATAGGACTCGGTACAGGAAAAATCATAAACGACTGGGAAAAACTGTTTGACAATATAGAGTCTATAGACGTAGTAGATATTGAATCAAATATTCTTGAGATAGCAAAAAAATACTTTGATTTTAAACAAGAAAAACACACAAACTTCATATTGCAAGACGGTATTGTATATCTTCGGGAAAACAAGAAGAAATATGATTTGATTGTAGTTGATGTGGCATCGGATGACGGCATTGACGATAGATTTTTGTCAGAAGAATACTTTGGGTACATAAAAAAATCTCTTGCTCCAAAAGGTCTTTTTGTCTCAAATTTATGCGCAAGTGCAGACTTTGAGCACAGGGAAAACACTTTTTTCAAATCTCTCAAAGAACTATACGAAGAAAATTTTAAAAAAGTATGCATATTCAAAGGAAACGAATCCGACAGAGTTTATTACAAAGCATTTTTCGATATTGATGAACGGGTAATTGACATAACAAACGTTATTTTTATTTCATCACAGCAAAATTTCTCAATAACAAGCAGTTATGAGAAATTCAAAAACATTGATTTAGACATAAAACCTTATATTAATGATTTGTACTAAGGTTTTTGGAAAACCATTACGTATTCATGTTTAAAGATATAAAAGCCGCCGTAAAGTGCTCTGTATCTCCAAAGATTTGCCTGTTTTCCTTTAGCTTTTTCGTTGCCCTGTATATCTTTAACGATTATTGCCTTTGTAATAAATCCGGCTCTGTTCATTCTTTCCATACAGCCAAAACTCAAAGGAATATACTGCCCTTTGGCATATTTGTCACCGATAATAAGTGCGGCAAATCTGCCTTTTTCAAGTTTTTCAAATCCGTTTCTGGCAACATTTTCAAACAGTTCATAGAACTCTTCTGTTGTTGCACAATTAGAAAGATCCTCTTTTTTATCAGAAAACTTGATTATATCATCATACGGCGGATGCAGCACCAGAAACTGTGCTTTATCTCTGCCCATAACCTCTAATCTGTCCTGAATTTTGTATCCTATATCAGAAGATGCACTGTCGCCGCATATAATATTTACATCGGTTACCAGTGTTTTTTTATCAAACTTTTGGCTTACATAATCCACCAAATCCTGCTTCAATTCAACACCTATACATCTTCTGCCCATATTTACGGCTTCTATACCGGAAGTGCCGGAGCCAAAGAACATATCCAGAACAATATCATTCTTTTTGGTAAATCTTTCATACAACTGCTGTGCAATTTGAGGAATGTAGTTCCCATGGTAGTCATAAGAATGACCGTTGGATTTATCTCTATTCGGGAATTCCCACAACGTATCCGTCAAAATGTGAGAATAATCTTTCCAGTTGTTCAAATCAATATCATTGTAAGGCTTTGTTAAAGGCTGCTTTGGAACTTCCGCAACCCTTAAGTCAGGTTTTGCAACTTGTGTTTTTGTTTTTAAATTTGATTTTTTAATAGCCAAAATAAAATCCTTAATCTTCTTATGCTAAGCTTATACAACTTAAGTATAAAGAAATATTAAGGATTTAAAATCAAATATATGTATGAGTTTTAATTTATAGTCCCATTACCGACAAAATATCTGACAAATCAGCAGAAGTCTTTTTGACCTCGCATCCGGAATATTTTATTGCGGAATCAGGATCTTTCAACCCGTTTCCTGTCAGAATGCAAACTATTTTTTTACCGGATTGAACAAGCCCCATTTTGTTAGCTTTTATAACACCTGCAACAGAAGCTGCACTGGCAGGTTCTGCAAGTATTCCTTCAGTTGCGGCAATGAGTTTGTATGCTGAGACTATTTCGTCGTCGGTAACAAAATTTATTATACCGCCTGACTTGTCTCTTGCATTTTCCGCCTGTTTCCAGCTGGCAGGGTTACCTATTCTTATTGCAGTAGCAATGGTTTCGGGTTTCATAATTCTTTCGCCTTTGACAATTGCTGCCGCACCTTCAGCCTCAAATCCCATCATTTTAGGAATATGTGTAGTCTTTTTGAGCGCAAAATATTCTTCATACCCTTTAAAATAAGCTGTGATATTCCCTGCATTGCCGACAGGAATAAAATGATAATCAGGAGCATCACCCAGCGCATCACAGATTTCAAAAGCACCTGTTTTTTGTCCTTCAATTCTGTAAGGATTTACGGAATTAACAAGTGTTACCGGATATTTTTGGGATATTTCAATTACCCTTTCCAGCGCTTCATCAAAATTACCCTTTATTGCGATAATTTCAGCACCGTACATCATAGCCTGAGACAGTTTGCCAAGTGCAATATACCCGTCAGGAATAAGGACATACGCCTTCATGCCTGCTTTTGCGGCATAAGCTGCTGCAGAGGCGGAGGTATTTCCTGTAGATGCACAAATAACAGCCTTTGCGCCTTCCTCCTTAGCCTTTGTGACAGCCATGGTCATTCCCCTGTCTTTAAAACTTCCGGTAGGGTTTGCGCCTTCAAATTTTAGATATATATCACAATCCAGACCAATCTTTTTTGCAAGATTATCCGCTTTTATCAAAGGTGTGTTTCCTTCATTTAAAGTGACAACCGGTGTTTCATCGGAAACAGGCAAATATTTTCTGTATCTGTCTATTAGTCCCTTGTAATGCCCTTTTTGTTCAAACATTTTTATATTCCTTATTCAAGTACTCTTATATAGTTATTTATTTTTACAATATTTTTGTTGTTTTCAAGTTCATTTATTGCAGTAAGAATATTATCCTCCTTACTGTTCTCGGTAATAATAACGATTTGTGCAGTATTCTCTTTGCCGATACCTTTTTGAAGAACACTTGCCAAGCTGATGTTATGTCTGCCAAAAACTTCACCCAGAGCGCCTATAACCCCGGGAGTATTTACAGCCGTAAGAGAAATATAATACTTATTAACAGTATCTTTTATATCAACCTGCTGCGCATTTATATGATGATGGCACTCCATCATCGGCAAAAGTTTGTTCTCTCCGATACTTCTTTGTATAGCCAGAATATCCCCTACAACAGAGCTTGCTGTAGGAAATTCTCCCGCACCGGGTCCCGCCATCATAACTCTGCCGACCGGAAAACCCTCCAGAACAACACTGTTTGTAACGCCGTTAATACTTGCAAGGCAATTTTTGACATGAACAAGCATCGGATGAACACGAACGTCAACCCTGCCGTCTTCAAGCGTTTTTGCCAGAGCGACAAGTTTAATTTTGTATCCCAGCTCTTTTGCAAAACGCATATCATCAACACTGATTTTTGTTATGCCTTCCCTGTAGATTTTATTAATATCAACACGCTTGTTCAAAGCTATTGTTGCAAGTGTTGCTATTTTGTATGCTGAATCAAAGCCTTCAACATCTCCCGTCGGATCAGTTTCAGCATAGCCGAGTTCCTGTGCCTCTTTCAGTACCTCTTCATAAGAGACACCGTCCTTTTCCATTTTTGTAAGAATATAATTTGTTGTTCCGTTTAAAATAGCTTCTATTTCATTAATTTTGTTTGCGGCAAGAGTCGTTTTTATCGGCATAATAATGGGAATTCCGCCGGCAATAGCCGCTTCGTAAAGAATAGCAGTGTTTTTCTCTTTTGCCAGTTTAAAAAGAGGCTCGCCTTTTTTGGCAAGAAGCTCCTTGTTGGCTGTAACAATGTGTTTTCCGTTATTTACTGCGGCAACCAGCAAATCATATGCGGGTTCAATTCCGCCTATTACTTCAACAACGATATCTATTTCCGGATCATTTACAATATCAAACGGATTGTCCGTAAGCAAAGAAATATCAAGATTTTCTATATTTCTTTTTTTGTTGATGTTCTTTACCGCAATTTTTTTGATTTCAACTTCAGGAAAATCAGCAAGTACTTTTACAACTCCGCATCCGACCGTACCAAGACCAATAAGACCTATTTTTACTTTTTTATAATCCATTTAGTATTCCTCTGTTTTTATTGATATTAAACCATAAAATGCAATCAGTAAAAAAATAATATAAATACTGCAACATATATTGTTACAAAAACTACATATTTATATAAATTTGGGCAAAAATAAATATCTATTTGTTTTTATTAATGCATAAGTGTAATAAGTGTGAAAGGAAGACATATGCTTGGAGTAGAAAGATTTGGAAACTACGAAGTAAGACAACTCGGTCCCGACAAATATTCAGTAGCCTTAACTAACGGCAATATGGGGGCTTTTATTACAGACGAAGAAGGATTAAAAGCATTTAAGGAAAAATATAACCGCCAAGAAGACACCGTTGAAATTTCCGGCAAAAAAGAGAAAAAAGGCGGAGCAGGAAAAGCTGTTGCATCAGCTTTTGTTCCCGGTCTCGGACAACTTATTGACGGCAGAACAAAAGACGGTCTCGTTGATATGGGTACGGCAGCAGGTTTGAGTGCACTTAGCAGTATTGTCGGATTGGCAGGATATCAAAATTTTGTAAAAACTGTAGAAGCAGCAGCAAAAACCGGTGTGTCTAAAACACCTGTCGGTTTTTACGCAGCATTAGCTGTTTGTGCACTTACAGGAATCGGTGCAGTTGCCAACTGGATTCATTCAATTGTTGACGGATACAGAGGCGGTAAAAAACAATAAATAAACATTCTAAATATAAAAAACATCGGAAACAAAATCCGATGTTTTTTTATTAGACATATTCTCAAAAATTTATTAAAATAGCTATATGGAAATAAATGTTATTTTTTATAAGTCACCTATTGGTATTTTAAAAATTTATTCATCAAATTATGCTCTCAAAAAGATTGAACTGGTAAAAGAGCGCAATGATTTTGAATGTTCCGAATTCAACTACAGAGTAATGGATCAGCTCGATGCTTATTTTGAAGGCAGACTTCATACATTTAATATTCCGTTTGAAAATCCCGGAAAAACAGATTTTCAAAAAAAGATATACGATGAACTATTAAATGTAAGATTTGGCAAAACAATTTCATACAAAG
>CALVEJ010000038.1 GCA_944326535.1 Candidatus Gastranaerophilales bacterium
AAATCCAGCTCAAGAGAAGCCCTGTCAAAAAGCTCATTGAGCCTTTTTTCCCACGGAAACATTTTTTTGTTTTCTTCCGGGGTTTTTCTCATATTAAAGACATGCAAAGTTCCGTTTGAATACCAGACATTTTTTCCGCCGTACGGTTCCAGAGGGCTGCCGGTAAAGCCCATTATTACAGCATCAAAATCGTTTGAGTTTACCAGTTTGCTCACAAGCGTATTAAACTCAATCGGTTTAAAGTTGACTGTCATACCAAGCTCTTCAAGATCCTGTTTTATCATTACCCCGATTGATTCACGCTCGGTATTGCCGGCATTTGTATACAAATCAAATTCTACCTTATTCCCGTAGCGATCATAAAGTTTTTTGTTCTTCCAATAAAATCCCGAGGCTTTCAAGAGTTCTCTTGCTTTTTGCATATCCTGAGGATGACCTTTTGCTATTTTTTCATTTAGATAAATAGAAGACAAAGGCTCAGGCGTAAAAAGAGGTGCAGCGACGCCGCCTGCGATATTGAAAACCATATTTTCTCTATCTATGGCATAATCCGTGGCTTTTCTGAAATTTATATCATTAAACCATCTTTGCTTAACCGGATTGACATAATATTTTCCCCTGTCATTCTTTCTTGTATTTAAATTGTAGGCAAAATACATTGTTCCGGTATCCGGACCAAGATTGTATATTTTGTAGTCGGAAAATTTTTCTTTCTCTTTAAACAATGCAACATTTGAACTTCTCAAACCGACCGTATCGAGTTCTTTTGATTTGAATTTCAGCAATTCATTATTCAAATCCCCAACTATCAAAATAATGTACCTGTCAAGATAAGGAAGTTTCTGCCCTTTTTCATCTATTATGTAATAATCCGGATTTCGTTCATAAACAAGGCGTTGCGCCGGCACATACTCTTTGAGCCGGAAAGCACCGCTTGTGACAAAGTCCTCCGGTTTTGTATTTGAGCTCCAGAAAGAAGCAAATGCTTTTTTACCCTGCTTTGTAACCGGTTCAAGTATATGTTTCGGTGCAATAGGAACAGAAAGCTGCCGCATAAACGGAGAAAAAGGCTTTGGTGTAACAAATTTTACCGTATACTTATCAATTTTTTCAATTCTGGGCAGTTCATCACCTATGTACATAGCATCTCTTGTGCTTGTATTTCCAAACCCGCCGAAGATAATAGTGTTCCAGGTAAAATACACATCATCGGCTGTAATTTCTTTTCCGTCAGACCATTTGAGACCATGCCTGAGTTTTATAATATATGTTTTTTTGTCAGGCAGCACATCTATGCTCTTTGCAAGCCGTGGAATAACCTCACCCGTGTATGCATCTGTTGTAACAAGTCCGTCAAACATAATATCTGCAGCAAGAGACGATGTAGCATCCATGGAGTTCCAGGAATTAAAAGTTTTTGGTCCTTCTCCTATTGTGCTTGTTACAAAAACTCCGCCATATTTACCGGCAGGCGAGCGGGACAAAAGATAATCAACTCCGTTTATTGTCTTTGTCCGCATTGGGTATGGCTTGTGCTGTGAAAGAACAGATTTTTCCGGCTTTTTTTGAGCCTGTTTCTGTTCCGGAACATCCGCCCTCAAACACCCGGCAAGGACTATAGCCGCAAAGACCAGTATAGAGACAATATAAATTATTCTTTTCTTCATAAGAACAATTTAGCATAAATTCAACGAAAAATTTACTGCCCTGAAAGGCAAATTGTCCGAAAAATATTTTTACATTCTCTCCGGGGCATCCACTGCAAGTATGTCAAGAGAAGATTTGATTACGGTTGAAACTGATTTAACAAGAGCAAGTCTTGCCGCAGCAAGCTTTTTGTCATCAATCAAAACTCTTGAAAACGTATAAAATTGATGGAAGCAGCCCGCAAGTTCCTGTAAATATTTGCATATCAAATATGGAGCCCTGTTTTTTGCACCCATAAGAATTACCTGTTTAAATTCTTCCAGTTTCAGTATAAGTTTTTTTGCAGAAGCTTCTGATTTTTCATCATTAACAGACCACAACAAGTCCAAATCAGCATTCATTATAGCTTCATCAAGCTCTTTTTCCGTAAATAAAGGTGCTGTTTTTTCTTTTGTTTCAACATTCAAGCGTTCTGTTTTTGCATTTCTGAATATTGAACATGCTCTGGCATGGGCATATTGAACATAAAAAACAGGGTTGTCATCTGTTTTGGATTTTGCAAGTTCTATATCAAAATCCAGAGTTGTATCAATGCTTCTGATTATCATCCAGTATCTGGTTGCATCAACACCCACTTCTTCAATCAAATCATCCAGGGTAACCATATTCTTGCGTTTCCCCATACGAACGGCTTCTCCGTTCAGGACAATATTAACAAGCTGTCCCAAAAGAACTTCCAGCTTATCCGGATTGTCACCCAATGCTTCTATTGATGCTCTGATTCTCGGAATATATCCGTGGTGGTCTGCCCCCCAGATATTTATAAGTTTGTCAAAGCCTCTCTTTATCTTGTCATGATGATAAGCAATATCAGCTGTCAGATATGTATTTGAACCGTCAGTTTTTCTAAGAACTCTATCCTGATCATCACCGAACAATGAAGACTTGAACCAAACAGCGCCGTCTTTTTCATACAGCATATTTTTTTCTTTCAGCTGCTTAACGCAGTCCTCGACCTTACCGGATTTGTGCAGGTCTGTTTCAAAGTAGAAATTATCAAAATGCGTGTTAAAATGCGCCAAAAGTTCTTTTTGAAGTCCGAGCATTTTTTCTTTTGCATAAGAAGATAAAACATCAAGTTTTTCCGCTGAAAGGTCTTTTAAATCTTCAGGAAGATTTTGAGCAAATTCTTTATTGTCTTTCACAAAGTCTTTTGCCAGAGGAACCAAATATTCTCCAGGATAAAAAGATTTTCTTTCAACCTCGTCTGATGGAAAATCAATTTTTTTGCCAAGCTCCTGCATAACCCTTATATAAAGAGATCTTCCAAGATTTTTGATTTGATTACCGGCATCATTTACATAAAATTCCTGATAAACATCATAACCTGCAAATTTCAAAAGATTTGCAAGGGCACTGCCCATTGCAGCCCATCTTCCGTGTCCGATATGGAAAGGTCCTGTCGGATTTGCCGAAACATATTCCAAAAGAACTTTTTGACCGGCACCGTAGTCATTTGAACCGTATTCCGATTTGTTGTTCAATATATCTTTTACAACAGTATTTAAATAGGACGTTCCCAGCTTAAAATTTATAAAACCGGCAACAGTCGAAATTTCACAATCATCTATATCTATTTCTTCAGCAACAACAGCAGCTACTTGAGGAGGTGCCATTTTTGCACATCTTGCAAGAGAAGAAACATTGACCGCCATATCGCCAAATTCTTCGTTCTTCGGGGTTTCCGCATTCAATACAAACTCATCAGTTTCTTTCATCTGATTGAGCTTTCCCGCTTTTATCGCACTTAAAATAGCTTTTTGTGTAACGTCAGAAATATATTGTTTTAACATAATCCACCTTAAAAATCTGTATATAAGTAGATTATATTCAAAACAAAGAATAAACAAAACAGCAGATTTTAATTGTCTTTTGACAACCCCAAAAATTTCTTTCTCAAAATATATGCATACAGTCCGTCAAGATTGTCCATACACATATCCAGTGTTCTCAAAAGACGCACCGCATCGTTTTGCAGCTTTTGCATTTTGAGTTTTTCTTCTTCGGAAAGATTATCTTTGTTTTCTTCGTTATCCATACACGACCCTGAATTTCAACTATTAGCATATCGGCATTTAGGATTAAAAACTTTAGAGAATATAAAGTTTTGTAACCTGATACTAACGACATTCTTTCAATAATTCCTGTGCAAGAAACAAGTCTTTTTTTGTAGTAATTTTTATATTTGAATAGCTTCCCTCAACTACATACACGTCATATCCAAGAAACTCCGCCATGCCTGCATCATCAGAAAACGACTGACCCTTAAGCTTTTTGTGCACATCAAAAATAAGGTTGTAATCAAATATCTGAGGAGTTTGAACAGCCCAGAGGAACTTTCTGTCCGGCGTTTCAATAATTTTTCCGTTCGCATCAACCCTTTTTATCGTATCAACAGCCCTTACCGCAACAATTGCAGCCTTAGTTTCCTGCGCTTTTTTTATACATTTTTCAATATCATCTTTTTTTATCAGAGGTCTGGCCGCATCATGGATTGCAACGATATCAGGAGAACAGCAGGCTGATAATGCATTAAAAATCGACTCTTGTCTGGAGCTGCCGCCCCTGACTATTTTCACGCATTCAATATTTTTTGTTAAATTTCTTATTACAGGTTCCAAACTTTCTGAGGAAGAAACAATAATTTCCTGCGGATTAAAAGGCAAAAATGCTTCTATCGAATGCATAATAACTTCTTTTCCGTCTAATTTTTCAAGCAGTTTATTTGTTTTTCCGTATCTGCTTGAGCTTCCGCCGGCTGTAACTATAACCGAAAAATTCATATTACTTATCTCCAAAATGATTAAAACTCTTTTTATCAAAAACATCCAAATCAATGGTATGCAATATATCGTTATCTTTTATTCTTACGACAGGCAGTATATCCGCTTTTTGAACCGTTCCTATTTTAAAGAACTGATCTTTATCTAGTTTTTTATATATTTCCGGTTTTATACACAACAAAAGCTGATAATCCTCCCCTCCCCATAACACAAGAGATTTGTATGTGTCCGGAAATTTTTCCCTTAGCTGTTCACTAACGGGTATTGCCTCAAAATCCACTTCCATTAAAACACCGCTATCGTGTGCAATTTTATACAATGCATCAGCAAGTCCGTCTGACGTATCCATCATTGCAAAATCCTGATTTACAAGATTTGAAAGTACTTTGCTTTTTTCAATCTGTGCTAATGGTTCAAGATGGGCACAAATTAAACGCTCGCAGGACTTGTCGTTTTTTTCCAACAAAGAAAGTCCGCCTGCGCTGTCTCCATGACAGCCCGTAACAACAATGATATCACCCGGTTTTGCATTTTTTCTTGAAATATTATATTCTCCGGTTTTTCTGCCTATTGCACATATTGATATAAACAGTTTATCCGAACCCGTTAAATCACCGCCGGCAACCTTTACATTGTATTTTTCGCATATTTCATTAACACCCCTATAAAAATCTTTAACAAACTGCTCGTTCAATCTTTTTGGAAGAGAGAGAGAAACAGTAATGTATAAAGGTTCCGCACAAACTGCAGCAAGATCCGAAAGATTTACACTAACGGATTTTTTCCCGAGTTGATAAGGGGTTGTTGTTGAAAGTTTAAAATGAACATCTTCAACAAGAGAATCCTGTGTAATATAAAGTCCGTTGTTTTTCGTCATATCCGGTGTCAAAAAAGCGCAGTCGTCGCCAATCAGCGACGAATCTGCAAGAACCTTTTTTATTGTTTCCAGATACTCTGTTTCTTTCATAGTTTTAACAAGATGAAGGTGTATTTTCATCAGTTTGTTCTGTCTTTGCAGACACAACAAACTGTGCACAAAGCTCACTTATAACAAAATAAATATACATATAAATCAGCGGAAATAAAATATAACCAACAACTGTTACACACAAAATCGATGTTATTATACTTGTCAGAATTGACAAAGCAATAAAAAGAACAATAAGTGTTACATAATTTGAAACATTGCCTCTAATCAGGTTTGCTGCTTTTTTATAGCTGACAAAAGAAAGTATCTTCTTGTCCGCAAAGAATGCAGACATCATAAGAGGAAGAAATATCAGTGTAAGTATATACAAAAACAGAACTACAGCACAGGCAAAGACAAGAATACCATACGAAAAACCGCTAATATGATGAAAACCGGTAAAAGGATTTCCTATCAAAAGGAACAACCCCATGAATATTAACCCAAATACAATCAAGGGTACAAAATATAGGATATATCCCAGAAAATATTTAAAGCCTAATACAATTAATTCACCAAACTTTGTCCAATCCGGAAGAGTATAATCCTCTCTGTTTTGTATTCTTCTATATGCCGTTTCACAGACATATCCCGAAACAGCAAGCCATAAAACAACTGAAATTATACATGAGAGTATCATCATAACCGAAAATGATTTTACAGACCCCATTAATATAGCCGCAAAAGGAAATATAAACACAACTATTGCAGCCAGCATTATACCGGAACCGGCAAGAAGTTTGTTTACCCATTGAGAATCTTTTGCAATATATGTTAATGCTTTTTCAAAATCCAAATCCATAATTATTTCTCCTTAGTTATCAAACTAATATTTATTATAATCAGAATTTTAGAGTTTGTGAATAATCCGGTATGACAAATTCCTCATTATTTGCATCCTTATTAGTAAATTCAGCATAATCTTTGAGCGAAAGTTCTTTTGCATTTTCATACAAATTCATATCAACATATTTTTTGTATAAATCCGTCAAATCACCGGAGTAGTTGCCCATAATTTGTGCAAAGTTTTTAATCTCTTCTTTGCTTGCGCCGGCGCCGTATGCTTTTGTCTTTGCATCGGTACCGGACGGGCGAATTTCTATGAATTTGTCGTCAAACTCAAGATAAGTACCGTCGCCGACAAATTTTACATCAATAAGGTTGTCAAAATTTAATGTTTTAAAGGTATCTTTAAGAATTTCCTTTATTTGTTCAAGAGTCATTTTTCCCTCTTTTTTGGCAACCGCCATAGTCAGATAGAACACGTCATTTTTTGTTCTTTGTGATTCACCCAGAGTTTTTGCCTGTTTGAGTTTTTCAATATCCGGTTCGGACTCGTTGTAGTATGCTATGTCTTCTCTTATATCAAATTTTGAAATTATCTGATTTTTGTTAAAAACATTGTCCAAATATTCCGACATTGTTTTTCCTTCTTTTTGAAGGTATGAAGTCAATGCTGAAGCAACTATAATAGCTTCCGTTGCGCTTTTTTCTCTCATTGCAATGGCTTTTCTGCCCGCTTGAGAGGTGATAATTGATTCGGAGCCGATAATCATGCCGCCGGATTCTTCTCCGCCGAAAATAAGTTTTGGATTAACACCAAGATTAATGTCATTACCCAGAACATCGGTCACGACAACATCTCTGTCAGGGTGGTCATTGAGCTGCTTTTCAACTTTTTTCATAATATTTGCAATCTCTTTAAAACCAACCGGAACATTAACAACTTTTACGTTGTTTTTCTTTGCCCATTCATCCCACGAACGGGCAGAAGCCGTTGTTTTAATGATAAATCTCGGATGTTTGTCAAACAGTCCGTCACGTTTAAGACAGTCAGCCCAAAAATCCATAATCATAAGGAAGGACTGGTTGGCTGTAAATACAGTTAAAATTCTTCCGTTACCGAGCTCTACATAGTCCACACCCAAGGATTTTAGGAAGTCTTTTTTGTTTTCTTCTTCAATCTGGCATACGGTAAGCCTGTCATGGTCGGGGTCAGTAATCAATACAACCGTGCCAGTCGGGCAGTCCTTCAGCTTTTCGCCGTAATTTAAAGTTTCTATTACGGGAAAATACGGATTGCCGTCTTTATCCTTTGCAATAACCGTTGCATCAACGGAATAATCGTAGAAAGTTTTGTTTCCTTTGGGATCAACATCATATTTTCCTATACCATGGAAAAATGGATCTTCCTCTTTGTTTTCCCAAATAAAATGTGAGTCTATATCAAGTGATTTTAAAATTCTGCTGAGTGTTCTGTATGCAGACCCTCCAACATTTTCAATAACAATTTTATCTTTTAATCCTTTGATGAGGTTAAGATTGGCATCTTTTGCAACACCGTCTAAAAGGTACTGCTTGTATAGTTTTACACCGTCATCAAGCTGTGCCATAATCTCTTCGCTAATAAGAGGATTGTCATTTGCCGCAATTTTGATATCGTAGCTTCCGTTTTTTTCTGCCTGTTCAAAAATATATCTGATTTTGTCTACAAAAAGCATTGATTCTTCGGGCAGATACTGGCTTCCCTGAGAGTTAAGGTCTTTTGTAGCATTTTTAACGGATATACCATGGCTTGAGGTAATATATTCACCGCCTAAAAGGTCTAATTTGAAAGCAAGAAAAGATGCCATCCATATAGGAATAGTTTTTCTGCCTTGAGGAACAAGGGTTTTAATGCCGTGTGCAGCCTGAACACGTGCAATGAGTTCCAAAAAATCTTGTGAGTTATAACGTACTTCACATCCTGCAAGTTTAACCAGTTCATCTTCAGGATGAAGTTCTTTAGCAACAAGCGCTTTGGCTTCTGTTGCAAGCATAATTCCTATCATATTAATTGGAAATCGGGTATCATGCGGATAGAGAATATTTTGCGGTCCTCTGATACCTGCTGTCGAGACAGCCGCTTCTTTCGCATAGTTTTTGAACCACTCGTTAAGGTTCAAGCCCTCCGGATTTTTTTCGGAATATGGTTGTAAATGTTCTCTTTTCAGGGTAAAAACAAATTCACCTTTGTTATTTAAATCAACCAGTTTATCTTGTTTTATATAATCAGGTGTTTTTGAATCAACAGATTCAAACAAAGCTTCTTCCAAACTAGAGTTTGCTTTATGGTTATTATATATTTTTTCCATTGTTTTCGGCTCCTTGTATAAACTCACAAATTATTATACAAAAATCTTCGGGTTATGTATAGCTCGCTATGGTCTGTTTTTGTTATAATTTTATCGTCATCATCAAAGGTATAAACGTGGAAAAAGCGCTCAAAACAATAGAATTTGACAAAGTACTTGATATTCTGGCATCTTTTGCCGCCAGCAATCTCGGTAAACAAAAATGCCTTAAGACAAGACCTCTCTCAAATACAGACAAGATAAAACTCGGCATCAAGCTGACAACTCAAGCGCAAAATGCATACAGACTCAGCTCTTCGGAAATTCCTATCAGCAGCCTTCCTGATATTGAAGAACCTCTAAAAATATTGAAAAACAAAATAACTTTGTCTATTGAAGATGTAAAAAATGTTTTTGATGTCATAGTAACAACAAGAAAATTTTCATCTTTTTTAAACAGATATGCTCAATCTGAAGAAGATTTGATAAAATTCACGCAAAAACTTTTTCCGCTTCCTGAGTTTGAAGAAAAAGCCGGACAGATTTTTGATTCAAAATTCAACATAAAAGAAACAGCATCGCCGGAGTTAAAAAGTCTGTTTCAAGCAAAAAGAGATACAGCTGAAAATATCAAGTCAGTTGTATCGGATATGATGAAAAACTCAACTTTCACAGGATATCTGCAAGACAGTGTGTACACAACAAGAGACAATAGAATTGTTTTTCAGATTAAAGCAGAAGCAAAAAACAAAGTTCAGGGTATTGTACATGATATTTCACAGTCCGGTCAGACTTACTTTATTGAGCCCAAACAAATTGTCGGTTTAAACAACAAAGCCAGAGAGCTTGAAATTTCAATAGAAGCTGAAATACAAAGAATTATAAAAAACCTGTCAATAGAGCTTTCCGAACACTATGAAGAAATAAAATCTTCATTCTACACACTTATAGAACTTGATTTTATTTTTGCCAAGGCAAAATATGCATCATCTATTGATGCATGCGAGCCGCAGATTGCAGAAGAAAAAGTTATTGAGCTGAAAGCAATGAAAAATCCGGTTCTTCTCTCTATTCTTGATAAGGTAATAGAAAATGACTTTTCTATAGGCAATCCATACAGATCCATCATTATTACGGGTTCCAATGCCGGAGGGAAAACAGTTGTACTAAAAACCGTTGCTCTTTCAATTGCAATGGCAAAAGCGGGTATGCATATCCCCTGTTTCAGCGCAAAGATTTATCCTTTCAAAAAACTTTTTGCTGAAATAGGCGATGATCAGAACATTATTCAAAGTCTCTCAACCTTTTCTTCTCACATAAAAAATCTTAAAGAAATTCTGGACAATGCAGATGAAGAAACATTTATACTTATCGATGAAATAGCAGCCGGGACAGATCCAAAAGAGGGAGCCAGCCTTGCAAAGGCTATCATGGAAACATTTGTCGAAAAAGGTGCACTCTCAATTATTACAACACACTTTAACGAACTAAAAGAACTGCCGTTTAACAACAATTTGTTCCAAAACGGTTCTGTAGACTTTGATGTTCAAACACTAAAACCCACATACAAACTCAAACTCGGAATACCCGGCTCATCAAATGCTTTTGCAATAGCAAAAAACTTTGGAATAGATGAGAATATAATTGCAGCAGCAAAGCTAAACTACGAATCGGGAATAACGGATGAAGCAAAAATTCTTGCATCATTACAAGAAAAATACTCTGAATTGAACCGCCTCACAGAAGAAGCAAAAAACCTCAAAAAAGCATCAGAAGAAAAATATAACAAATATAATGAACTTTTTGAAAACCTGAACGCCCAAAAAAGAAAAACAATAAAAGACTTCAAAAGACGTTATGAAGATAATCTTCAAGATGCAAAACAGCAGGTTAAAAAAGTTCTGGAAAACCTTAACCATCACAAAACAAGAGAAAATGCGCTCTCTGCATACAAAAAACTTTCAGACAAAGGCTCCAAAGCGGCGCAGGCAATGGCAGAAGAGTTTGCCAAAGTAGATGTAAAATATACCGAACTTACGGAAGAAGACATAAAAATCGGAGCAAAAGCCATAATCAAAGGTCTTGATCAGGATGTAACAATTGAAACACTGCCTGATGCAAAAGGCAACCTTCAGGTGATGGTAGGTCAGCTCAAATCAACTATTAATATAAAAAAACTGGCAAAAAATCTTAAGCGGCAAAAAGACATAATAAAGAAAAAGCTTAATATCGGTAATTCGAAAGTTGTAATTGAACGTATTAATATGCCGTCAAAAATTGACCTGCGGGGTTTTCGTATAGATGAAGCGATACAGGATCTTGATGTTTACCTTGACAAAGCATCCATGGTAGGACTGTCACCGGTCGAGATAATCCACGGACACGGAACTGGACAGCTCAGGACAGCGATTAGGGATTATCTGTCAGATTCGCCTTATGTGGCAAAATTCAGACAGGGAGAAGACTCGGAAGGCGGAAACGGTGTCACTATTGTAGATATAAACTGATTTACAAAACAGTTAATATAAATTAAAATGCTTTATGGTTTAGTTAATAAGTTAATGGAGTTTATTATGTGGAAAAAGATTTGTTTATTGCTCTGTATGACAATTTTCTTGACAGGCTGTGTAAAAGTTGAAACAGACCTGACAATCAACAAAGACGGAAGCGCTGTTGTAAAAGAGAGAGTTATGCTTAGCAAACAGCTGCTGGCTATGGCAAACGACAAGGATCCGTTTGAAGACTCTCTAAAAAAATATGAGGATGATCCGTCAGTTCAGGTATCTGAATGCGAAGATGCCGAAATGAAAGGCATCGAAGCAACCAGAACAATAAAAGATATTTCTGATGATAAATGGAACAAAATGGCAGACACAGAGAATGTAAAATCAAAAAATGAAGACGGAAAATTTGTAAGTGTTAAAAAAGGCTTTTTCAAAACAGTTTATACAATAAATGCAGATATAGACACGACAGAAAAAGCACCCGCTCCCAAACTAGGGTCATCAGCATCCGATATGAATGCAGCAATAGCAAATGGTCTTGACCCAAATGACTTTTTTAAATTTAATTACATAATCAAAACGCCAGTAAAACCCGATTCACACAATGCCACAACAGCAAATGAAACAGAAAATGTCTATACCTGGCAGATAAAATTCAATACAGTAAATTCTTTAAAATTGCAATTTACCGTGGT
Organism: Candidatus Gastranaerophilales bacterium; assembly: GCA_944326535.1. Taxonomy (GTDB): domain Bacteria; phylum Cyanobacteriota; class Vampirovibrionia; order Gastranaerophilales; family Gastranaerophilaceae; genus Limenecus. The sequence continues at coordinate 11,770 of CALVEJ010000038.1, forward strand.
TAATACAGTAAATATTATAACTACAATAATTGTTGTATTAGTTTTACTTGGTGTCATTTTAGTTACAAAAAATGCACCAAAAGAAGAAAGATAAAAAGTTTATTTCACGCAAAAACAGTCCGAACAAAAATTCGGACTGTTTTTGTCTTTATTTTGATTAATTTTGAATTATATCAAATCTGCAGGAGTAAATTTTCTGTTTCTGTTTAAAAATCTTACCAACAATTCTCTCATATTTTAATCTCTCTATTTCTTGCTTACATATATATAAAGTATATATTGGTCAAAATATTGCTTTTTTATAAATAAACTCGTAACATAGCTTTACAAATGAGCAAAAAATACAACGATTGCACTATTTCTAAAAAATTAATAAAAAACTGTTTACAAAAAAAATTGTCTTGTTATAATAGTTTATACAAGGTTCCAAAAGACCGTCGGGATATTCCTCGGTAGCTCAATGGCAGAGCATTCGGCTGTTAACCGAAGGGTTGTAGGTTCGAGTCCCACCCGAGGAGCCATTTTTAAAAACAGGCATAAAGCCTGTTTTTTTGTTGCAATATTTCTATCAGGGACTCTCACGACTCGGATTGCCTGCGCAATCCTCGCAGGTTCTTTCCTCCATTGGCTTCTTGTTTTTTATTCTTTATTTTTTTAATACTTCACGCAAAACGATACTCAATCGTTTTGCTGCTTCGCCAACGGAGTCCTTCACCCGAGGAGCCATTTTTAAAAAAGAAGGTATAAACCTTCTTTTTTTATGCTTTTTCGAGGGTGAGGACGAGAACCTGCCTGAGGTTCGAGCGCGAGGCGGCAGAGGCTGGAGTGTTTTTGGTTTGTGTTGAAAACACAACAACAAAAACACGGAATTGCCGTTTAACGCCGCCGAGCAAGACAGTCCCACCCGAGGAACCATTTTTAAAAAAGAAGGTTTATACCTTCTTTTTTTATGCTTTTTCGAGGGTGAGGACGAGAACCTGTACTTTCACAAATAAAAGAAAATCCTGCTCAAAACCCGCAAACAAACTATACTCCGAAATAATAAATTAGCTGCAACCCATTGACCTGAAATTCTCAGGTGATACAATTATATTTGTAGCCGTTCCGGGATCGTCTAACGGCAGGACAGGTGACTCTGGATCATCTAATCGTGGTTCGAATCCATGTCCCGGAGATTAAAAAGACCTTTAATAAGGTCTTTTTTTTGCAATATTTCTCTATTCATTGATTCAGGATTCTCACCGACTCGCATTGCTGTTGGCAATGCTCGCTTGGTTCTACTCAAGAGCATCCTGCCTCGTACGGCTCTCCTTCTTCGCCTACGATGCAAGAGAATCCATGTCCCGGAGTTTTTTAACAGATAGAGTTTATGCAAGTTTCTATAATAACAGCCAGTTATAATTACGAGAAATATATCAAAGAAACAATAGAAAGTGTTCTTGCTCAGACATATAAGGATTGGGAGTTAATTATTGTTGATGACGGATCCTCAGACAATTCCGTCAACATAATAAAAGAATATTGTGCAAGAGATTCGAGGATAAAGCTCTTTCAACATGAAAATGCAGCAAACAAAGGATTAAAAGAGACAATCCTGCTTGGAATAGAAAATGCACAAAATGACTGGATAGCCTTTCTTGAATCGGATGATATTTTTACACCTGATTATCTCGAGAAAAAGATTGAGATTATAAAACAATATCCTGACATAAAATTTATCTTTAACGATGTAAATCTTTTTGGAGATAAAGACAGAATAAAAGAATATGACAGATATTATGATTCTGTTTATAAGGTGCTAAGAAGTAAAACATATCCTTGTAATATTTTTTATGAATTTGATCAATGCAATATGGTTTCAACATTTTCTGCGGTAATGTTGAAAAAAGATGTTTTAAAAAATATAAATTTTGACACACCGGTTAAAAGAACATTAGATTACTGGTTGTGGATACAAGTTGCTAAAAACAATGATTTTTATTATCTTGATGAAAAACTAACAAATTGGCGATTGCATAAAAACAGTTACATTTCGAATAATAGATCTTTGTGGGAAATAACTTGGCAGTGCCTTAATTTTGATATAGAAAAGAAAAAATTGCTATATGAAGGATTAAAATTAAAATTCCAGCTTCTAACATTAATTCCACAATATTTAAAATGTATTAGAAGAAACATAATTAGAGTAAGCTTTAAAGAAAAATGGTTTAGCCTTTTTGGTAAAGTATATCATTTAAAATAAAAACACCATTTAATAAAATGGTGTTTTTTTATCATCTAATATAAGTTACATAATTTTTTCCAAACCGTAAATAAACTCATTATGCTCAGCTATATATTTCACTGCCATTTTTACTCCGGACATATAACACTGTCTGTCCATAGAATCATGACGGATAGTCAAAATTTGTCCCGATGAACCGAAAATAACCTCCTGAGAAGCTATATAACCCGGCATTCTCACTGAATGTATATGTATATCCGAATATGACTTCCCGCCTCTTGAGCCTTGTATTGTCTCTGTTTCCTGGCAATTGCCACTTTCAAAAGTCATTTTTCCGGCTTCTGACATCATCAAAGCCGTTTTTATTGCCGTACCTGAAGGTGCATCTTTTTTCTGATTATGATGCAGTTCGATGATTTCAGCATTATCAAAATACTTTGCCGCCTGCTTTGCAAACATCATCATCAATATTGCACCGGTTGAAAAATTCGGAGCAATTAAACATCCGAGATTTTTTGCCTGTGACATTGCATTCAAAACTTCTATCTGTTCATCAGAAAGTCCGGTTGTACCGATTACCGGGCGTACACCGTTTTCAAGACATGTTTTTGCATTTTCAAAAACATATTTTGGCTGTGTAAAATCAATCATCACATCCGGCTTGTGTACAAGAATAGCTGATTTCAAATCACCCATTATACGAACTTCAGAAGCAGCACAAACTTCTTTGTCTATCTGGTTAATATCAACCGCACAAACAAGTTCCAAATCTTTATCTTCACATACGGCTTTGACAACTTCCTGTCCCATTTTGCCCATAGCGCCGACTACACCTACTCTGACCATAGCTCCGTCCTTTCTTCAATAACCATATCAGGTTTTTACAATCAATTATATTGTCCATATAATTATATCTAAAATATGATAAGATATTTAGTATGGATCAATGCTTTTTACAAACAGAACAAGTAGACAGCCTTACGGAATTTTGCAAAAAACCGCATAACGGTATTTGCTTTATTGAAGGAAAATCCGGTTATTTTAAAACACAGCTGGTAAAACAATCCGCAATGCTCTTACCTGACAATTTTCTTATATTTACTGTTAAATGTTTTGAAAGCACAACATTAGACGATATATTCCTGACTCTTTTTGAAGAATTAAAAAAATATTCTCACCAGAAAAAAATATCTTTTACAAAAATAGAGACCAATTCTATAGCTCAAAGAATAAATAAGTATCTGGGTCATATTAATCTTCCTTCCGTTATCGTTATAGATTCAATGCAAAATGTTTTTAACAACACAAATCAGGAAGATACGGATGAAATTTTACGCTTTATCAGTCATTTGAACTCGATGAACAAATTCAAAATCATATTAATATCAACATTTTTTCCTGTAAATACAAAGCAAATGCTTGATATCAGCAATTATACGGATGAATTAAATATTACGATGGAAGCTCTATCCAAAGAACAAACAAAGCTATTTTTTGAGCAGGAAGGTATAACAAATCAGGATGAAGAACTCAATGCTTTTTATGAAAAAATTAAAGGCAACCCGGCATACACACAAATATCAGCAAATATCATTACAACACTAAATACAACTCTTGCGGGTTTAATGGAAGAATACGGCAAAAAAAGCAATTCATTTGAAGATTTTTTGCTGCAAAAACTAACAACCTTTGTGCCGGAAAACGTTAAAAAATCGCTTTGCACTCTTTCCTTCTTTAATGGAGGATTAAGCAAAGAGTTTCTATGCAAGAATGAATTTTTTGCAAAAGATCAAATAGAATATATGCTGGAAAAAGGCTTGCTTGCTGATGAATACGGTGTCATATACTTAAAGGACTATTTCAAAAAATATTTGCAAAAAACAGTGGATAATTATGAAAAAATAAGAATTCACTCCCTATGGAAAGATTTTTATACATCACAGCTGCCATTAAAACCTGCTGACAGAGCTGTCTTAATTTCACGAGACACAATGAGAGCGCAAATTGAGTACCATGGCTCATTTATAATAAAACAGCGTCCTAAAGAAAAAAATACGAAGGACATGTCTCTTATTAGTTACCTGAACAGTAACATGACCGACTGGAATTTGAAAAAAACAAATATTGATGAAGAAGAAAAAGAAACAAAAAACCGCCCCAAACCGCCCAAAAGCATTGAACAAAGAAATGAAAACAAAAAAAGGTTCGAAAAATATGAACTAACAAAAGATGAAATAGCTCTTCTGAGTGCGCCCATTGATATGCGGCAAAAGCGTGAAGAAGAGGCAAAAGAACGCATATTAAGAACCTTTGAACAGCAAGAAGAAGAAAAAAGAAAATCTGCAAAAAAACTGCAGGATTTGCTGGACATTGCAAAAACTTTTGAAGAGGCACACAACTATGAAACAGCCGCATCAATTTATCTGCAAGCAAGAGAACAAAAGAGCAGTGAAGACTACCAACGGCTTCTGCCCCAAATCATTGAAAAACTTGCATTTTGCTGCAGAAAAATGAATAAAACCACAGAAGCAATAGATTTCTACAACCAGCTCATAGAAATATATACGGGAACGAATAACATTGAAAAAATTAATGAAATTCGTCTCGAGATAGCTCAAATATACAAAGAGGTTTACAAAATAAACCACGCAAGAACAATTTATGAAAACTTTATAAATCAAAAATCCCAAGTCTCTGAAAAGATTCTATTGTGTTCATATATAGAGCTGGCAGAAATTGAAGATGATCTGTCAAATACGGAAAAAGCTGCCGAATACTTCCAAAAGGCGTTTACACTAAGCAGTAAATATGAAAACGATGAAAGCGTATCGGAAAAAATAGCAGAAGCTTATTTTAAATATGCACTGATTCTTGATGATTACAGGCAAACTCAAGCGGCTCTTGATTATTATAAAAAATGCACATTAACCGCAAAAAAACCGAGTATTTATCTTTCTTCTTCCTATACAAACATAGGTGAAATATTAAAAGAAACCGGCAATACCCAAAAAGCCGTCGAATATTACAAACTTGCGCTAAAAACCGATCTCAAACAGTCAAACTATGAAGGAATATATTATATTTGTAAAAGAATAGCACAAGCTTATGAAAAAATTAACCCAAAACAGGTCTTAAACTGGCTTTTAAAATCACTCTCAGCAGCAAAGAGAACAAAAGACAAATTGTATATCTCAACCGCATATAATGAAGTTGGTATATATTATGAAAAAATTAAAAATGAACAGAAAGCTCAAAAAGCCTACCAACTGGCAGAAGCATATCAGACAAACCCGGAGCAGGAATGAATTTAGAACTACTTGAACAAAACCTTAATATAAAAATTACAAAGCAAATTCAAGAAAAATTTGATACATTTGAACAACTTTTTAAAATATTTAACTCACACACAAACCTGATAAGCAAAAATGATCAGGAAAAGCTTTTTGAAAAACATATATACGATTCGCTGTGTATAAATTTATTCCTTGATAAATATCCGCAAAAAGAAGCTGCAGAAATTTTGGATATCGGTACAGGCGGCGGTTTTCCATCAATTCCTCTGTCCATAATCAAGCCAAACTATCAAATTTATCCGCTTGATTCTATATCAAAAAAAATAGGGTTTATAGAACTTGTACAAAAAGAACTCAGGCTTGAGAACCTTCATCCGATATGCTGCCGTGCAGAAGAACTGCCGGCAGAGAACAGGGAATACTACGATATTGCAATATCAAGAGCTGTTGCACCGCTAAATATCATACTTGAATACGCAATTCCGTTTATAAAACCAAACGGCTACTTTATTGCATACAAATCAAAAAATGCACAGGAAGAAATTCGGAATGCGGATAATGCCCTTTTGCTGCTGAATTCAGCAATTACAGACAGAATACAATATTCACTTCCAACGGAAATAGAACACACAAGAGAGCTTATAGTTATAAAAAAGGAAAAACAGACCCTGCAAAAATACCCCAGAAAATCAGGTCAGGCAAAAAAATTTCCGCTTTAACCAAAATCAATTTGTAAAGAAATATTAACAAAATACCTCAAACCATGCAACTATCTATCTTTTATATACTTTATATATATAAGAGTAAAAAACATGAGGAAACCATGAGCGGTATTCAAGTCACAAAAACTGAATCTGGATGGAGTATAACAAAAGACGGCAATACGTTTTCTGTTACGGACAAAAACAAAAACGGACGCTGGGACAGTGATGAGCTTATAAAATCCTTGTCAGGCAGCGGGTACCTCAGTGCTGATGAAACATATGAAGCACAATATCAGATTGCACAGCTTGGTGACGGTGTAACTCCGGAACAAATGGCGCAATACCAGAAATATCAGCAGCAAAAAGAAGCAAAAGAGCAATATATTCAACAGCAATCAACAGCATCTACCGGCAAACAAAAAGGTAAATTCTGGAGAAATCTGTCTCTTGGATTAACCGCATTGACACCATTATTCGGCGGTCTGACAGGAATGTTTGCAGGCATGGGTCTGGGCAGCTGGAACTATAACTACGGAAATGTTAACGATACGCTCCTTAGAATCTCAGGTGCCGTAACTGGCGGACTATTTGGAATGAGCGCTACATTGCCTCTTGTTGCAGGTGCATTTGCACAACAGCAAATTCCGCAACAAACAGGGATATATGGTGGTTTTAACAACAATTTTACATCGTTCAATGCTAATGCCATGAGTCTAACCGATGCAATGAATGCACAAAATGCGTTCTTTGAAAAAATTAGAGAACAACAAGAAGCAGCAATAGCAGAAAACAAAAAGAAAGCAGAAGCACAGCAAAAAGAACAACAGGAACAAAAAGACAAAGAATATGTTGAATCTGTAATTAAAGAGACATTGTCAAAGGATGCAATTATAAACGCAGATAACAAGGAATATATTAAATCATTAAGAGACCTTGACGGAGAAAGAGTATACACAAAAGAAGAAATTGCAAATATAAAGAAAATTGATATAGCAGAACTCATTCCATATCGACATGTTGGTAATGATGCATCTGACAAAACAAAACTTTCACCGACTTTTGCAGAATCGCTGAATAATCTGATTCTGGAATATGAAAAAGCAACAGGCGACAACAAATACGATATTATGCCAAAAGAAGCATATACAGAAGTAACAACAATTATCAGCAAAGAAAAATTGACAGAAGAAGACGTAAAAAGACTTCAAGCAATTTATGTTGAATACGAAGCAAATATACCAACAGATGAAGAATAAACTAAATAAAAAAGCCCTTTTCAAAAAGGGCTTTTTTATTATTATTTTTTTTGTGCAGCTTGA
>CALVEJ010000039.1 GCA_944326535.1 Candidatus Gastranaerophilales bacterium
TCAATCAACTCTTTTATATATCTCAAAAAGTTCGAACTTTGCCGCTTTACCCCCACCATTTAAAAGACTCCGTGAGGGGTCTTTTTTTGTTTCGAGGCTCCGCCTCAGCTGGCTTTTTCAAATTCTACGCCGCTTTTGCGGCTTGAATTTTAGAAAAATCTGCGCATACTTCTCCCGGACGGCTCGTTTGAAAACTCGCCTACGGTATAAGCATCAACGCCCACCATTATATAAGCCTTGAAACAATTAAGTTTCAGGCTTTTTTTGTTTTTTAGTGTGTCCATTGTATGTCCAGTTGTTGATTTAAATTAAATATAAATTGTATAAATACTTATAACGGTGACAATTCCTGTTATTATTTTATTTTTGATAATTTTATCTGTGTATGAGCAATAAATAACAAAACACAATATTTTAGATTTTGCTTTAGAAACATTCTATATACTTTATAAAACAGTAAGGTTGTTTTAGCATAGATATATGAACACAAAAATTTTGAAAGCAGTCCGGCTTGAGCGCTATTTATTCGGCATAGTTATTGCTATTTCTATGGTATGGCTGGCTGAATTAAGCGGAGAAAAAGAGATTATCTTCCCGGAAATATGTGCTCTCACGATTGGCGCATGGATATCTGAGCAGCAGCCGTGGGCTGTAAACAAAAGAAGAATTTTTCTTTTAATGTCAGCTGCCGCTCTGTTTGGAGTGATGGTTGTCAGATATTGTCCTCTGCCGTTAATTTTTCAGGTCTGTATTTGTTTTGCCTTCACGGGAATTATTCTCACGGCAAGTAAAACAAATTTTGTACCGATTATTTCCGCCTGTATACTGCCGGTATATTTAAAAACTACCAGTCTTGTATATCCTGTGGCAGTAATGATAATGGCTTTTATTATAATTCTGGCTCAATGGGGAATGGAAAAATTTCATATGCGCCCGATAAACAGGTTTGTACCTTGCAGTTTTGACTTAAAAAAACAGATTATCAAATGGTCAAAATTACTTGTCGTTTTTGGTATTATAGCACTTATTCCATTCAAAACACATCAAATATATTTTTTGGCGCCTCCATTGATTGTAATGTTTACTGAATTATCGAATCCTCAAAGTCCTGCACGTAAAAAACCGGCTTATATTGCAGGATTAATGACATTTAGTGCTTTTATCGGCAGTGTATTCAGGCTGTTTTTTAATGTATATTTAATGCTGCCGTTATCTTTGTGTACAGCACTATCGTGTATTGTTTTATTCACAGCATTAAGTAAAATAAAAATAAACTTTCCGCCTGCCGGTGCCGTTTTATTGATTCCAATGATATTGGATAAAAATTTACTCTTGACCTTTCCAGCAGAAGTTCTAATAGGTTCAGCTGTTTTAAGTATAAGTGCCATGCTTTTATTTAGAGAAAAATAATAATCGCATTTAGTAAATTTTATATATTAACAAAAGAAGAGAGGGAAACACCCTCTCTTCTTTTTCATAAACATTTATTGCTTAAATATATTGTGATCCGTCTGCAGGTTTAAGTTTCTTTGTAAGAATAAGAATCAAGTCAACAAGCAGCCAGATACCTACAACAAATAAGAATACAAAACCTACTGCAATTACTATTGTTGCCCAACCGACGAGAGTTAATGCCAGCATTGTAATTGCACTTTTTTTGTACCCAAGATAGAATCTGTGAATACCAAATTGACCTAAAACAAACCATAACAAAATTGTTAACCAAAACAGTTTTCCTTGTTCCATCTTTTTACTCCTAAAACTACACTAACCTGAAATATTTAAAATACAATTTGAGTATATCATTATTTGAAAGACTTCTATATACATCATTTGGACGATTAGGCTATTACGAAAATGTAATATGTGTTTCAATATTTCGACATATAATTAGCCTGTTATTTCTTCAGGATGATATTATGAAAAAAGTATGTATTTTTTGTTTGTTTTCTTTGACTTTGTTCTTATTAATTAAGCCTTTTATTTATGATTTACAAAACAGAAGGGGCTGCTGTTCTCATCACGGCGGAGTCTGCGGATGCAGCAATGGTCGTGCTTTATGCTGCGACGGAAGCCTGAGCCCTTCCTGCGGGTGTGATTAATGAAAACACTTTTATATTCAATCCTTTTTTTGTTTGTTGCACAAAACACATGTTTTGCTTCACATCTTTATCTCGAAAAAGAATATCAGAACCAATGGTGCAGACAGCAAAACGGACAAACAGAATATATTTTAAATGACAAAACAAGAATCGACTGTCTTACAAATGACTATGCGATTGAGTTTGATTTTGCTTCAAAATGGGCAGAATCAATAGGACAATCGCTTTACTATGGGTTGTGTACAGGTAAAACTTCGGGTATTGTTTTGATTATGGAAAACCCGCAAAAAGATATGAAATACCTCAACAGACTAAATGAAGTTGCAAAAAAATATAACATTAAAGTCTGGACAATGACACCTGAAGATATGCCCAAACAAAGAGAATGCAGGAAATAGTCCTCTCGTAAAAATTTTAATTGTTACAAAATGTTAACAAAAAAGAAACAAAAAAGGCAATTTTGCAATTAAAAATGTTTTTATTTTAATACGAGGAATTAATTACAAAACACGAGAGGATACCAACAATGGGTTACGCAATTTTCACAGCAAGAAAATTGATGTTGAGAAACCGCATTAACCAGATCAACTTCAGGATGATGCAGTTATCACAACAACAACAGACCTTGGCAGATCAAGCCAGTCGTTGGGAACGTGCAATAGCAAATACGCGCACGGTCTTCTCTCAGATTGGTAATATATTCCAGATGGGAATGAATGCAATGGTTCAAGGACAAATGCAGCAACTCTATAACAATAATGTTAATGGAGGCGGGGGAACTCAGGATTATTCAATTTTCAATACGATTATGAGTACCGGCGGTTTAAACTTTATGGCAACTCCAATGGGTGCATATATGAATATGATGAACCAGTCTATCGAAATGGCAAATCAAAACCAGTTGAGACAGGTAAAAGATATGGAAAATCAGATAGAACTGCAAATGAAATCTCTGGAAACTCAATTAAAAGCAGCACAGGAAGAAATGCAATCTGTCGAAAAAGCAGAAGAAAACGAAATCAAAAATTCTGCACCGAAGTTCGCATAATAAAAACAAAAAATATAAACAAAAGGTCGTATCAACAAAGATACGACCTTTTAGTCTTTAAAGTATTTTTTATCAACAAGTTCATCGGGCATAAACTGCTGTTTGAAATCAGGATTATCATGTGTATAAACATAACCTTTTCCAAAACCGTATTTTGCCGCATCTTTGTAATGAGCATCACGCAAATGCATTGGAGGAGGATAATCAAGTCCGTTTGTTATATCAGAAAGTGCCGCATCTATAGCACATATTGCATTATTAGATTTTGGGGCATCTGCAACATATGCAACAGCAAGAGCGAGAGGTATTCTTCCTTCAGGCATGCCGAGGAGTTCGACAGACTTGTGTGCATTCACTGCAATATTGAATGCATTCGGGTCGGCAAGCCCCACATCTTCTGCCGCACAGACAATAAGACGACGAGAAATAAATCTCGGGTCTTCTCCGGCTGCAATCATTTTTGCCATCCAATATATTGCAGCATTTTTATCGCTTCCTCTGAGACTCTTTTGAAAAGCAGAAGCCATATCATAGTGCTCCTGTCTTGAATATTTAATTCTTTTTTCTTGCGCAAGGCTTTCCAAAATTTCCAAAGACAAATTTCTTTTACTGTCTTTAAAATCAGCTGCGAAGTATGAATTTTCCACAAGATTTAATGCGAGTCTGGCATCTCCGCCGGCATATCGCACAATAAAATCTAAAACCTCCTGTTTTAAAACAATTGCACCATATTTTTCCGAAAGGTATTTAAATCCTTTTTCAACAAGTTTTTCAATACTTTCATTTTCCAAAGGCGAGAGCATTAATACCTGCACCCTCGAAATTAAAGCCGGCACGACCTGAAAAGAAGGATTTTCCGTAGTCGAGCCAATCAAATAGAAAGTCCCGTTTTCAAGATATGGCAGCAGCGCATCTTGCTGAGTTTTACTGTATCTATGAATTTCATCAATAAATAGAATTGTTTTTTTGTTGTATCTAAGATTTTCTTTCGAGCGGGCAACACAGTCTTTTATTTCTTTTATACCTGAATTTACAGCACTAAGCTCAATAAAATCACTGTTTGTCTTTGTTGCAATCAAACGAGCAAGAGTTGTTTTACCACATCCAGGCGGACCCCAGAAAATACATGAAAACAATCTGCCGGAATTTAAAAGATTTAAAAAAGCTGTATTTTCACCAATAACACGATTCTGCCCGAGATACTCCTGAAGAGTTTTGGGTCTCAAGAGCTCTGCAAGAGGAATTTGTTTATTCTGATTTTCCAATGAGTTAAATAAATCCATATGCCCCTCTTTTGTTATATTAACATAAGATTATGAGTACAAAACAGCAATCTTAAAATGACAAGTTACAAAATTCAGTTATAATTAAAACTATGAAAAAGATTTTTAAAAAACTAATATTTCTCTTTGTCTGCATAGTACTGTGTTCCGGTGCAGGATACAAAGGTACATTGCCAAATATAAACCAGCAGTTTGAGTATAAAGTACCAAAGACAGAAGTTACCAAAGGACTATACAAACCTATTGATGATACAGAAAAGAAACCAACATTCAAAAAGGTTCCAAGAGAAAACCAGGCATACATTGATATAATTCTAAAAAAAGATAAAACATCCCCATATATTAATGATCTTAATGATGTCATATTGATACTGGAAAAAATGCAAAAATGCATAGAAAAAAACGGAAGTATTCAAAAATTTAATGCAATTGCAAGCTCAATAATCGACCATGCCGACTATATGAGCAAAAAATATGAAAACAGCCCCGAGCGCTATTACATCTCATTTGCAAAGCTGCAGAATATTGCACAACAAGCAAGAGCACTTGCCACCCTCAGATGCGAATCACAGGTTTATATAAAATATCTGACCTATCAGGGAGAAGGTCAAATGTACAGTCAACAAAACATAGACAGACAAATTCAAATTTTTGAAAACGAACTGGATAATGCAATTAGAATTATGAAAGACTCAAGATAACCCGAAATTAATACCCTTTTGAGCGATGTTGTCCTCTTTTATATAACTTATTTTAAAACCGGACAACAAAAGAAGACGGGGATATTATGTATAAAAAACTTTTAATTTTGTGTGTTGCAGTCACTCTTGCTTATCCTGCAGAAGCGGCAAAAATCAGAAAATTTAAGCCTCTAACAGCTCCTGCCGCACAATCAGAAACAAATTCAGAAAATATTTATAATCAAAACACAAGCAGTAATGAGAACTATCCCAAAATTACCCAGCTTGAATACAGTATTTTTAAGAAAAGTTATGAAAGACAAAATATTTACTCAAGATTAACGAGACTTGAAAAAAAGATATTCAACAGAACATATGACGGACTGCCGCTTGCTAGCAGAGTTGATAATCTTATAAACAATATTGATTCCGGTATCCTGTACGGAATAACATCCAAAGATCTTGCAAAACTTGAGACAAAAGTCCTTGGCAGAACATACATGAATGATGATACGGAATCACGCATAACAAGAATGGAAAAAGAAATGCTGGGTGCAATGCAGGGAGGAGACCTAAAAGACAGATATGACACAATCAAAACTGCATCCAAACATTACAACTCATTTCCCGAGATTGTACAAAACCAAACAGCCTATACACCGTTTTCATCATTCGGATATGACCCATATTACAGCGGATACCCTTATTCAACAAGAATGTACCGCAGAACACCCGGGGTCGGAAATATATTAAACAGCATGGCAAACAGGGTACTAAGAACAAGAAGATATACACCTGGAGGAATGCTTACGGGATTTACACCCCCGATCTATGACAACTACAGACGCTATTCAAATCCGAATTTCGGACACCAGCAATACTACTGGGGAAACCGTGGAGGTTTTTTGAGGAACAGAAGCTTCGGCAACGGAGCATCCGTAAGAATTCTTGATTAAAAAATCAAAAATGTACAAATTTAAAAATTTTGCTATAATACTGTCTCTACAGAGCAAGTTTTATTAAGGAGTAAAATTATGGCAAAAGATTGCAGTTTTGATGTAGTTTCGGAATTTGATAAACAAGAGCTTGTAAATGCTGTTGATCAGGCGAAAAGAGAACTTACATCCAGATTTGACCTAAAAAATTCAAATTCGGATATAAATCTTGAAGCTGACAAATGTATCACAATAACAACAAACGACGACATGAAGCTTCGTAATATTCTTGATATTCTCCAAACAAAACTTGTCAAAAGAAATATAAACATAAAAGTGCTGGACCCTCAGCCAATAGAAAATGCCCTTGGCGGCAACGTACGTCAGGTATTTAACCTGAAAAAAGGACTATCAACAGAGCTTGCAAAAAAAATTGTAGCTGATATAAAAAGCTCAAAACTCAAAGTACAGGCATCAATCCAGGGAGAACAAGTCAGAGTATCAGGCAAAAGCAAAGACGATTTGCAAGAGGTAATTAAACTTTTAAAAGGCAAAGAAGATGATTACGACATACCTTTGCAGTTTCAAAATTACAGATAAGAAATTACAGGATTAAATGTAAATATATGTTTCAAACTTAGACATTGTTAGCAAAAATTAAAATTTTCAAACTTAAATAAATGAACAGTTTTGCTGAATCAAATTTAAGATTTGTAAAAAAGTTTTTGCAAAAATCTTGTCAAAAATTTCAACTTATGAGAAGTTACATAAGGGCAGGAAAATGATAATAAGTCAGAAACATAATATCATATATAAAGATCGAATGGGTCACAAACAAAAGCCACTTGTGACATCCGCCGAACTTTCACAAAATAGCTATCTGGAAAAAGCGCCGCTAAAGAGAGATGTAAATGATATTTCCTTTAAAGGCGCTTTTTCTTTATATAATGTAAAGACATATAATCTCAAGAAAAACCTGGAATTTTTAGAACGATTTATCGGAAAAGCGCCGGTAAAACTTGAAGAAAACTTTTCAAAAATCCACTGGTCGGATATTAGAGACCATGTAAAACCGCTTGCCAACGGACAGGTTGAAGTAAAAACCAAAAACTGGACAAGACTTTTAATGGAAGGCATTGTATATCCTTTTACAGAACTTCCTTTATATATTGCAAATTCATTGAAAAAGAAAATCACGGGAAAAAGTTTTGCTTCCACTGCAGAAAAAACGGCTGAACAAATGGCAAACAGAAGTTTCTTCCAAAAGAAAATGGATATCCTGAAAAACAGTGATATTGTAAACTCTTTTGACGGATATATGAATATTGCTGAAAAACTCCAATATGACAAACAAAACGTCCAGTCGTCCAGTCTCTTTACAAAAGCAATGAAAATGTTTGATCCCAAATCAGGCAACTACAACGGTGTTCATGAACGTGCATTGACCAGGATTGTTACCGGTTTTATCCCCGCATTCTTCCTTGCAAATGATGCATACAACCTCTCAAGATTGTGCGATGATGATCCGCAGAAAGCTACAGAAGAAAAGAAATTACGTTTCAATCAGGAAACTAAACGTATTGTATCAAACGCATATTTGCAGCTCATTACACTTGGTGCACTATCAAAGTTCATTAACTCCAAGAAATGGGTATTTATGCTTGTAACAGCCGCAACTGTTGTAATTACGGAAGCATTATCCAGACTTTCTAACGGTAAAAAGCTTCACTTTATCAGCAAAGAAGAAGCAAAAAAGATTAACGCAGAGGCAGAAGCAAAAGAAAACACATCAAATAACGCACACCTTTCTGATGCAGTATCAAAAGTAAATGAACCTGCAAACATTGAAAAGAGCGAAAACAAAACAGATTCTACACTGCCAAGTTTTAAGGGCTCAAAGATATTTCAAGGTTTCGGACTGGCATCAGAAATGCCGTATGCAACCATGAGCGCTGCTCCTGTTTCTGACAAAGGACTTCTTCCCGCAAACGACAAACCGCTTTTGACATTCTCTACACTGACAAAATGGTTTGTCGGTATGATTGTGGCAGGTTTTGCAATGAGATATGCAAAGAAAAACGTTAAAATTAACGGGCAGGCTCTTGAGAAATACTTTAACGTTATTTCTCAAAAATACAATAATGTTTATGACAAAATAACAAAGAAAAATTACACAATAAACAAAGAAAAATTCAATCAGGTAATAGAAAAACTCAAAGAATACGACAATGTTCTCGGCAGCAAATTTGAAGACGTTGTTTTAAAATACCAAAAAACAACGGCACTAAACAAAAATGCAAACAATATTGCCGAGCTGCTTGAAAAAGAAGGACTGTCAGAACTTGCACAAAAATTCAGACAGATTGCAAACAAAAGATTGTCATCTAGCTTTAAAGACATAGCAAAAAATATCGAAGCAGGTGAATTCTTAAAAAGCAGAGACAACAAAATAATAGAAAGCAACGTAAAAGAACTATTTGAACTGTTAAAAAATAACAAACTTACAAAAGAAGCAGATGATCTGAGCAATATATTGTTTGAAAATGGTGTGCTTAATGTTAAAAACTATACAAAAGCAAAAGCATACATCGAACGAACCAAAACGCTTAAACCATTCTCAACAACATTTGAAAACAGGTTTAAAGTCGACACGGATGCTGAAAATTTAAAAATTCTTGACGAAGCAATAAATGCACTCAAGACAAAAAATAGTGCAAATGCAGCAAAAATTGAAGAGATTTTCAACAATGCAATAAATGCACAGGAATACACTCTTGGCAAACGACCTAAAAAAGTAGTGAAAGAATTCACAGATTTCTTCATACAGCCGTTTAAATTTATTTGGGGCACTATTACACTGCCATTCAAACACATAGCAAAACCGCTGTATAATGCAATCAAAAAAGAAGCACCTTTGCCAAAATGGGATAGTGAAATAGATGCGGCATTTAACGGAATAAAGAGACTGACCGACAAATCAATTATCAACAAAATACCCAAAATTGATCTGCCGAAAGACAAGTTTGCTGAATATATGAATCTTCAGATAAATAAAGCTTTCAACTCCACAACAATGTCCAATATATCTAATTCAGATTTATCCGTGATTGCAAAAAACACATCAACAGCGGCTACAGTCTGGTTCTTAATGGCAGATAATCACAATATGGTAATGCTCAAATCAAATGGTGAAGACAAAGACGGAGCCATACTAAAAGCTAAAGAAAGAGCCGTTCAGGAAACTTCCAGAACCTTCTACAGTGCAATGTTTATCAATCTGTTTAATGACACATTCCGAAATCTGTACAATTCAAGCTTGCTCGGCGCACAGAGTGTAAATGTTGTGTCTACTCTGCTCGGTGAATACGTAAACAGAAAAGCAATCGGCATGCCTGTTAAAGAGCACAGCAAAGCAGAAATCGAAGAAATGGACAACAAAAACCTAAACAGACAGGATTTGCTCGGTAAATTCTTCAGATTTATGTCGAGATTAACAGGTAAAAAGGCTTTGACACAAAGAGAACAGGCAAAAAAATAAATCATCAAAAAAAATAGTAAAAAAAACATGACTCTCAAGAAAGAGTCATGTTTTTTTATTCAATATAAAATTATAAATGTTTTTCGATATTTGAAATTATTGTTGATTTTGGCATAAGACCGACAAGTCTCTCAACAGCTTTACCCTGTTTAAAGACAAGAAGTGTCGGTAAACCGCTGACAGAATATTCTTTTGCGGTTTTCAGGTTTTCATCTGTATTGAGTTTTACGACTTTAATCTTTCCTTCAAGTTCATGAGCAACCTCATCAAGCACAGGACCAAGTTTTCTGCACGGACCACACCACGGCGCCCAAAAGTCAACAACAGTAATCCCGTCATTGTAGATAACTTCTTGTTCAAAGCTTGTGTCTGTAATATCCAAAGCGTTTGACATAAAACGACTCCTTATTAATAAATAATTATCTATAATTAATAAACTAATATTACCAAAAATTGAATTAATAGGCTAGCTAAAGAAAAAAAATAATATAAAAAATTATTGACTCTGAATATTCATTTGATATTATAAATATCAGGCAGTACTTGCCACGTTAGCTCCCCCAGTGGAGTGAAACGGAACGGAGTTAGTATTCGTAGAGCTTGCTCTACCAACTCCAATGATAATTGAATAATATATGCCACGTTAGCTCCCCAGTGGAGTGAAACGGAACGGAGTTAGTATTCGTAGAGCTTGCTCTACCAACTCCAATGATAATTGAATAATATATGCCACGTTAGCTCAGTTGGTAGAGCAAGGGACTGAAAATCCCTGTGTCCTTGGTTCGATTCCGAGACGTGGCACCACTTTTTAAAACACCTTCGGGTGTTTTTTTTATTCCTCGGAATCGAACCCTTGGTTCTCCCCTCTCATAAAACAAGACATTTAGTCTTGTTTTACTCGGCAGAGTGAGACGTGGCACCACTTTTTAAAACACCTTCGGGTGTTTTTTTTATTCCTCGGAATCGAACCCTTGGTACCTCTCAATAAATGTGCCACTGGCACATTTATTTCGGCAGAGTCCTCTCCTAAAAAGTGACATTTAGTCACTTTTTAGTCGGCAGAGTGAGACGTGGCACCACTTTAAAAAAGCTCTCGTTTGAGAGCTTTTTTTACTGAAACTCCCTCTTGTATCCTTGGCAGAGTCGGTTGGGCATACCTGCCCAACAATACTAAATATTAGCCGTCCGAGACTATTTAATATTGTAATCTTAAACTAGGTTAATTCGGTCTTTATTTGGCATAAAATTACAAAAAACATTTTTAAATCAGTCTTTAATATAATCAAATTACAAAAGCTCTAAAGTCTAATTAATGTCCAATTTTATCGTTGGGCAAGTATGCCCAACCGACAAAACCACTTTATAAATAATCAAATAATTTACTCATAATATATGATATCCAAAAAATTTTTTATATTTGTTTTGGCTCTGGGATTTTCGTCAGTTTCTTTTTCATGCCATTTTGTCCAATTGCTGTCATATGGAGATTGGCACTCACAATAGAACACATTTTCCGCAATATTTGATTTAAAAATATCACTTGATTCTTTATCATAAATAAAATTTATGATTTTATATTTATACTTGTATTTACAATGCTTTCTCAAGTAATTGTTTATCTGTTTTATGTTGTTATATAAATCTTCATTCCTGACCTCATCAATCAGGGTCTGTACAAATACAAGATTTTTTGTATTTTGAATAATATTTCTAAAATTTATTATTCTGTTTTTATACCTGTCTACAAAATCTTTTTTATTTAAATTGTCATGTATATATTTTATAGAATATTTTTTATTAATCCATATTTCTTGCTCACCATCAAAATACAGATCATCAAAGTAGTCCGCAAAGTCATTCTCGAGAATTTTTGCGACAGAATCAAGCTGAATGAAGCACAGATCAAACGGACAACTCAGTTCACCCTGTTTTCTGTAAGGTTTTATTCTGTATTGCGCCAACTTTAAACGAGGCATACAAAAAGTACCGAGACTAATATATTTGTTTCGATTCATTATTCTGTGGCTAATTTTTATCCCAAAAATAGTAATATCAATAAAATTATAAATTCTATTATATTTAAATAGCTTCATTTTGTTATAATTGTTAATTAGCATATCTTTATAAGTTATTATCAATATTTAGCATATTATGCTAATTTTTATAACAAAAATAGCATTTTAGCAACTGCTTTTTTACTGTTTTACACAATAAAATCAAAAAATGGATTCATTAAAAAGAAAACTAGGCGCAAGAATACAATATTTAAGAAAGCAGCAAAAACTAACACAGGAAATGCTTGCAGAAAAAATAGGAATGGACACACCAAATCTGAGCAACATTGAACGTGGAAAACGTTTTATGACTGCCGAAACAATAGAGAAAATTGCGTATGCGTTAAATACAACGGAGCAAGAACTATTCAAGTTTAACTATGAAGAGCCGGCAAAATTTTTGCATTCAGACATTAACGAACTTTTGAGTATGGCAGACTCAGAAGATTTGTCGTTTTTTTGCAGCATTATAAAAAACTACTATATAAGAAAAGAAAAATTTAAAATTAAATATTGAAATATATTGATATCAATGATAAGTTAAAAACATTCACAACAAGAAACAAAATTCATGAATTACAAACTTATTGATATGCATGCATACGGGGACGAGAGAGGAAAGCTTGTTTCATTAGAAGCAAACATGAATGTGCCTTTTGATATCAAGCGTGTTTATTACATTTTTGATACACTCCCCGAGCAGGAGAGAGGCAAACATGCGCACAAAAATCTTGAACAAATAATTGTTGCAATTGACGGAGCCTGTCAGTTTGTTTTAGACGACGGAAAAACAAGAGAAACGGTCTGGCTCAATCGCCCTGACAAAGGTCTGTACATCGGTTCCGGCATGTGGAGAGAAATGAGACATTTTTCTTACGGCTGCAAACTCATGGTTCTTGCCAGTACTCACTATGACGAAAAAGAGTATATCAGAGATTATAATGAATTTTTGAAAGAGGTGAACAAATGATTCACCATTTATCTGACGTTCAGTCAAAAAATATCGGCAAAGATACGAATATCTGGCAGTATTGTGTTATATTGCCGGATGCCAGAATAGGAAGCGGATGCAATATATGTTCACATTGTTTTATAGAAAACAACGTGACAATCGGAGACAATGTAACAATTAAAAACGGAGTTTCACTCTATGACGGAATAACAATAGAAGATGATGTTTTTATAGGACCAAATGCTGTTTTTTGCAATGACAGATATCCGAAATCAAAAAATAAAAACTTTAAACTTGAACCCGTTTTAATAAAAAAAGGTGCAAGCATCGGAGCGAACGCAACGATACTCCCCGGTGTCACAATAGGCAAAAATGCATTGATAGCGGCAGGAGCAGTTGTCTCAAAAGACATACCGGATAATAGCAAATTTATAAAAAAAAGCTAATAAAAATAGAAACAACTATAAAATATTTAAATTTAAAATCAATTAAGATAAAATTAAGAAAAATGTCATAAGAATTATTTTAAAATACGGTAACAAGACAAAATATGTTTAAAAACAAAAATATCAAAGAGATAATTTTAAGAAAATATGGTGATGACAGGGGAATGCTTACCACTATCGAAGAAAATTCCGACATTCCTTTTTCCATTAAACGAGTCTACTATCTAAGCAAGCTTTCCGAAGGGAAAAAAAGAGCCTGCCATGCACATAAAAAATCACAACGAGTTCTAATTGCGGCAAACGGAAATTGCCATGTTTCATTTTTTGACGGTAAAAACAAATATGAATATAATCTAGACTCAGAAGGAAACGGAGTATATTTTAATTCAGGAATATGGTGTGAACTGAGTAATTTTGAAAACAATGCCGTTATTCTTGCTTTATCAGACATGGAATACGATGAAGAAGAATATATAAGAAATTATGAAAATTACCTTAAATTTATAGAGGACAAAAATTAATGAAAATAATGACAATAGTCGGAACAAGACCGGAAATCATAAAACTTGCCGAAACAATAAAAGAACTGGACAAATATACAAACCATATTCTTGTTCATACGGGACAAAATTACGACTACGAATTGAACGAAGTTTTTTTTAACGATCTGGAACTCAGAAAACCCGACTATTTCTTAAATGCAGCAGGAAAAAATGCGGCACAGACTATTGCAAACGTAATTTCAAAATCAGATGAAATATTGGAAAAAGAAGCACCGGATGCTGTTTTAATATACGGCGATACAAATTCCTGCCTGTCCGCAATAAGCGCCAAACGGCGTAAAATCCCTATTTTTCATATGGAAGCCGGAAATAGAAGCTTTGACCTAAATGTTCCTGAGGAAATTAACAGAAAAATTGTTGACCATATATCGGACATAAATATGGTTTTAACCGAGCAGTCAAGAAATTATTTGCAAAGAGAAGGAATAGCGCCTGAGACGATTATTAAAACAGGCTCTTCAATGAAAGAACTTTTCTCAAAATACAAAGAAAAAATTGAAAATTCATTAGTTCTTAAAAATCTTGAACTGACAAAAGGCGAATATTTTGTCGTAAGCTCTCACAGAGAAGAAGTTGTCGACAATACAGATAATTTAAAAAGTCTAATTAATTCATTAAACGCTCTTGTTGAAAAATACAATTACCCCGTTATATTTTCAACACACCCGAGAACAAAAAAACAGCTCGAAAAAATCAGAGATATTAAAGCTGATGAAAAAATTATTTTTTCAAAACCTTTTGGATTTTTTGATTATATCTGCCTGCAAAAAAATGCAGCATGCACACTGTCTGACAGCGGTACTATAACAGAGGAAAGCTCAATTTTGGGATTTCCTGCCGTAACAATAAGAAATGCACATGAAAGACCAGAAGGAAACGACGAAGGTACATTAATTATGTGCGGATATAAAAAAGAAAGAGTTTTAAAAGCTGTTGAAGTCGTTATCGCACAAAACAAAACAAACAGTATAAAAATAGTTAAGGATTATGACGTTGATAATGTATCAAAAAAGGTTTTGAGAATAATTTTGGGGTATACTGACTATATTAACGAAAGAATTTGGAGGAAATAAAAATGTTTAAAGACAAGACTCTTCTGATAACAGGCGGAACAGGTTCTTTCGGTCAGAAAATGCTTAAGTATTTCATTAAAAATACAAATATAAAAGAAGTAAGAATATTTTCTCGGGATGAAGAAAAACAGGACCGAATGCGCACCGTGTTTAATGACGGACGAATCAAGTATTATATAGGAGATGTAAGAAATTATAAAAGTATTCTTGAGGCATCAAAAGGCGTTGATTATATTTTTCATGCGGCTGCATTGAAGCAAGTTCCTTCATGTGAATTTTATCCGATGGAAGCAGTAGCAACAAATGTAACAGGCGCAAGCAATGTTGTAGATGCCGCTGTTAACAACAAAGTCAAAAATATCGTTGTTCTCTCTACGGATAAAGCGGTTAATCCTATTAACGCAATGGGAATGACAAAAGCTCTTATGGAAAAAATAATGGTCGCAAAATCAAGAAATACAAATCCCGATGATACAATTTTATCCGCAACAAGATACGGCAACGTTATGGCATCAAGGGGTTCTGTTATACCATTGTTCATTAAGCAATGTAAGGAAAATAAACCGATAACAGTAACCGATCCCAACATGACAAGATTTTTGATGTCGTTGGAAGAATCCGTACAGCTGGTATTATTTGCATTCAACAACGCACAAACCGGAGATATTTTTGTACAAAAAGCCCCCGCTTCAACAATATATGACCTGGCAGATGCGATTAGAGAACTTTTCAATCCAAAAAATGAAATTAAAATCATCGGAACACGCCACGGTGAAAAATCACATGAAACACTGGTTAGTAGAGAAGAAATAATAAAAGCTGTTGACATGGGGCACTTTTACAGAATACCTGCTGACAACAGGGATTTAAATTATGACAAATATTTTTCAAAAGGAAATAAAAATATTACTCAAAAAGAAGAATATACATCTTATAACACGCAGCGTCTTACAAAAGACGAGGTTATAGAGAAACTGCTCGAATTAGATTATGTTCAAGCCGAGCTCAAATCCAAAGAATATATCGGAGTTGCAAAATAATGAAAAAAATACTTGTAGCAGGTATAACGGGAATGCTCGGTTCTGAGGTTTTTGCAGAGCTGCAAAAAGAAAATTTTAATGTTACCGGAACAACAAGAAAAGAATTGGATGCGCAAAATGCTACGCAAAAAGATATCGAAAATCTTTTGTGCGGAATTGACTATGTAATAAATTGTATAGGAATTATTAAACCCTATATCCATGACAACAACTCACATGAAGTTCAAACTGCAATAAAAATAAATGCTCTCTTTCCTCATATTTTGGCTGCTGCCGCAGAAAATACGGAAACCAGAGTTATTCAAATCGCAACGGATTGTGTATACGACGGAAAAACAGGCAGCTATTCAGAAAGCAGTTTGCACAATCCTACGGATGTTTACGGAAAAACAAAAAGTCTGGGAGAGGTATACAGCCCGAACGTTATGAATTTGAGATGCTCAATTATCGGGAAAGAAAAAAAATCATACTTATCCCTGCTTGAATGGTTTTTGCACAGACCGGAAAACGCTGAAGTAAACGGTTTTAAAAACCATGTTTGGAACGGAGTGACAACAAAAGCATTTGCGGATATCTGTTCGGGTATAATAAAAAATGATTTCCCGTTAAGCGGAGTACAGCATGTTGTTCCTTCGGATAAAGTCTCAAAAGCTCAAATGCTGCATATTTTTGCTGATGTATTTGACCGGAATGATGTGATTATAAATGATATAAACGCAAAAGAAAGCATTGACAGAACACTATCAACTGACAACAAGGAAGTAAATGAAAAGTTGTGGAAACTTGCCGGCTATTCAAAAATTCCAAGTGTTAAAAATATGATTGAAGCAATAAATAAAAAGGAGATATTCGTTAATGAAATGGCAAAATAAAGGGCATGAATTTGATAAATTAGGAGAAATATTTCAAAAAAACAAAAAAATACTTGTTTTGGGAGAAAATATAAATTCCGTTTGTAAAATAGCGGACAAACTACAATTTGTTAACCTCGACAATAACGTTGAGAAAAAGGTTGTAAACGGCATATTTCTAAAATTGTTTAAAATATTCGGGACAATTCTGACAGGCAGCAATGTAACTATAGTTGTTGCTGATGATTCTGATAAAATTGCCGGTAAACTCTTAAAAAACAATCATTTTAAGAAAAATATAAACCTGTTCTCAGAAAAAGATTTTTTTTCAAGATATCTGAGCATATATGCCCTCTATGCTGCCGATAAAACATACTCTGAAAGCCAGTGTATTATAGTAACAACCCTATGTACTTTAAACTGCAAACATTGTCTAAACTTTAATCCTTATATAAAAGATAAATGCCATAATGATATTAATGAAATCAAAAAAAGTATTGATACATACTTTAAAGCCTTTGACAGATGCGGACTGTTTCATCTTTCGGGAGGCGAAACATTTATGTACCAAAAATGCAGTGAACTTATTAGATACATATATGATAATTATAAAGAAAAAATTGATGAACTTGGCGCATCTTCAAACCTTGTCGTAAAGCTCTCTGATGAGCTCTGCCAAACACTCCATGACTGCAATGTTGTATTATTTGTGGACGATTATACGGATCAAATTGACGACAAGAAAATTGCTCTTTTCAATGAATCTTTTGAGAAATTAAAAAAATTCAAGGTAAACTGCGTTATAAATAAAGGAACCGAATTGAGATGGTTCAGTATATTTCCGCCGATTAAGGATGATTCTCTCTTAAACGCATCAGATCTGACAAAAAAATATGATGCTTGCGGTTACAGAAATTCTGAAATTAGAAACGGCTACATGAATAACTGCAACTATTCCGGCTTTGCACAAAGAGCGGGAATAATTGATCAGGATTATTCCGAATGGTATAATTTGAATACTTATACAAAAGATAAAAAATTTGAACTTATCGAATACAGACTTGGATACAGTGAAAAAGGCTATACAGACTTTTGCAAATACTGCAACGGTTATATAACAATAAATCCTGACAACTTTGTCCCGGTCGGAGGACAGATAGACGGCACGCTGTCCTGGAATAAAGAAAATCCGCTTGAAATTATCTATGACAAACAAGGGGCAGAAGTATAGATGGATAAATATCCTTTGATCTCAGTAATAACGCCAACATACAACAGAGCCGGTTTTTTGCCTGAAACAATAGAATCTGTTTTGAATCAGACATATAAAAATATCGAATATATCATAGTCGATGACGGTTCAACGGACAATACAAAGGAAGTTGTAGAACCTTATTTGCAAGACAAACGTGTAAAGTACTACAAACACGACAATATTGGTGAATCAAAAACGACAAACAAAGGATATTCGTTCTCAAACGGGGAGCTTACGATTGTTGTAAACTCTGATGACCCGCTGTATGAAACGGATTATTTTGAAAAAGCAGTCAAAACCTTCGAAGAAAATCCTGATATTTTAGCTGTTTATCCGAACTGGGTTAATACAGATATAAATTCCAATGTAATATCAAAAGTTGATGTTCCTCAGTTTGATTTGTTATCTATGCTGCTTAGCAGCAATGTAACGCTTGGTCCCGGAATGATTATAAAAAAATCAGCTCTGGCTGATATAGGCTTCAGGAATGAAAATATCAAATACACAGGTGATTTAACTATTTCTTTCAAACTTGCCGGTATGGGAAAAATCCTGCATATAGACTGCTACGGTGTCACACACAGAAACCATGCGGGCTGTGCGCAAAACGACCCTGCAAAACAAAAAGAAATAGCAAATGAACTTTTGGACTTGTATTTAAAGATATTTAATGAAAGCCCCAAAGATATTCCTGTCGAAATTAAAAAAAATATGTTAAAAATATTGGAAAATGCTTGTTATGTATACAAAGCATATTCGGATGAAAAAATTGTATTAACAAAACTATTGGCATACAGATTAATATATATAAATCCTTTTTATCTGACATATATGTTGTTTTATCTAAAGAAACATAAACTCATTAACTTAAATATAAGTACATTTTTATTCACCCCGCCCTTATATAAAAAAACTTTACACCAAAATATTGTCGGATAAAAAATACAAATGATGCTA
>CALVEJ010000040.1 GCA_944326535.1 Candidatus Gastranaerophilales bacterium
GGAAGTATCTTTGGCAATGACGACAAATACATGGATAAATTTAAAACTTTTATTTATGACGAAATAGGCAGAGATATCGCAAAAAATCCGAGAACAAGCGTAGGTTTTGCAAAACAAATCTATTCTCAGATGGAAAGATACCTTCCGAAAGAACCGGAGGAAATTCAAACCGGAGCAAAAACAGAAGCACAAACTGTATCGGCAATGCACTATACAGCACGAAACAAAACACTTCGTCCCGCAACAGTATTTGAAGCGGATATGCCGGAAATAACAACAAATCGAGTCGACAAGGAGATATAACTAAAAAATGCTGGGATCAGTAAATTCATCATCACACATCAGTGCAATACAACTTCTCAACGCAGCAAATGCGTTCAAAAACACACAGGCTGTATCAAATCCTGTTCAGCCGCAAGAACCTTTTACAACAGACGGAACAGACATAAATGATGACTATATTTTAAAATCACAAAATGTGGATGAAATCAAAGAGTATGCAAAACTCGCCGGTGAAGACAATCTCACGGAAGACGATATCAAATACGGACTGAGCTACGGCAGAAGCGTGATAGTTGAATATCTGGCATAAAAAGATTTACTTATACGGAGAAAAAATATGTTACAAGAACAGATTAAAACACTCGAAAACATCATAGACAAAGAAATTGACGGATACAAAAATATTGAAAAACTCTATGCTGATAAAAAAGAAATTCTTATCAGAGGAAAGGGTCTGGAATTATATGATGTTGATACAAAAATTGTTGATACCTACAAAAGCATCAACAACTATTCGGAAATGAGAAAAAATATTTCAAAATCAATGAATATGCCGACTTTTTCTCTTACGGATATTATCAACAATATTAGAGAACAGGATGCACAGGCAGCCGAAAAATTCGAAAAGAAAAGAGAAGAGGTAAAAGAACTCTCTCAAAAGATTTTTGAATTAGAAAAGGTGAACAGAGAACTCCTTCAGCACGGCATGCATGTCACAAACAAAACTCTTGAGATTATAATCAAAGGCTTGAAACCTATCACAAAAGAATATAACAAAAAGGGTGAAAATATTACAAAAAATCAGCTAGAAATGTCATCTATAGTTGAAGAAGCATAATTAAAAAATAAAGGAAAAACAATGGGCAGCACTTTAGGCGGATTAATGAATATTGCAATAAACTCGGTCAACAACAATCAGATTGCTCTGAATGTTGTGAGTAACAATATTGCAAACATGAATACAATAGGCTACACAAGGCAGCAGGTGGATTTTGCTTCTATTCCCGGATACAGGATTTTTGACTGGTGTGCCAGCAACGGTAAGGTAACTCCCGGACAGGGTGCGGAAATTACCGGTATAACAACAAAACGTTCCGAATGGCTCGACAATTATTTTAGAGGACAGAATTCAGGCTCCGGCTACTATGATCAAATCGGCGGAATGCTGAACAATATGGAAAATCTGCTCAATGATGAATTGAGTTCTGACGGGCTCTCAAAAATTTTCAATGATTTCTTTGCGGCATCAGAAGCATTGAGCGGGGATCCGACAAACAATGCATACAAAATCGCATTTGTAAATGCAGCCCAAAATGTTGCAGATGCGCTCAACAACATGTCCAACACTGTCAAAAACTACATGAACACCGCCATCGGAACATTTGGCGATCCTGACAGTTTTGAAACATCGTTGATTAAAACCAATGTTGATACTCTTGATTCAAAACTTGAACAACTGGCTAATCTGAACAATCAAATAGCACAAAATCCTTCTTCAAATGCACTTCAGGACCAAAGAAATACACTCCTTGATGAAATTTCTTCAATGGTTCCCATTACTACAACAACAAACGAAAACGGTACCGTAAATGTTATGATTGGCGGACAAACTGTTGTAAAAGGAGGGGAAAAAAGACTCACTATTCAAGCGGTACAAGGTGATGATGCGGATAATCCAGTTAAAATCCAGCTTGTGGACAAAGACGGAAATATCAAAGCAGACGATATTTCAGATTCACTCGGCAACTGTTCAATATCTGCTATTTTGCAGGCGGGAGACGGAGATTCTTTTGGCTATCAATCAATATTGAATGATATAGACAAACTTGCCTCAGCATTTGCACAGGAAATGAACAGAATTCAAACACAGGCGGATGCAAACGGAACACCTTTGTATATTGGTCCTGACGGAACACTTGTAGAATCTACTACGCCTCTTTTTGTTACAAAAGACGGCTCTGCTGATTTTACTGCCGGAAATATCCAAATAAATCAGGCGATTATAGATGATCCGACTCTTGTTGCCACGGCGAGAATGGATACAACAGCAGCAGACTATGACGACAAGGCTGTAGGTAATGCATCAAACATGAAACTTTTCAATGAGCTTGCAAAAGGAAAAATTGCCGGCTTGAGCATATCGGATCCTCCGGGTGAAGGTATGAGCATCAATGACTATATTTCAAGTCTGGTGTCAAAAATCGGTTCCGGCGTTTCTTCTATCCAAAGTGCTGCGGATGCACAGGATGCAGTTCTTCAACAGGCTCAAACACAAAGAGATGAACTTTACGGCGTGGATTTGAACGAAGAACTTGCCGATCTTATCAAATTCCAAAGAGCCTACGAGGCATCGGCAAGATTATTCACTGTATCAAATGAACTTATGCAGACAATAATACAAATGGTTTAATAATCTGAGGTAAAAAACAATGAACATAAGCGGTTATTCTTCAAACAATATGATAGGTACAATAACAAATCAGCAAAACAACCTCTATGAGCTGTTTAATAAATTGAATACAAACCAGAAATATACAAATATTTCAGAAAATCCTATCGATGCTGCGGATCTGGTCAGAATTAACAAACAACTTTCGGAAATAGACACATATTCAAAAAATGTGGAAAAAGCTATAACCCAGATTAATGCTCAAGACGGAGTCTTTTCTACAATCGTTGACAAATTGCAGAGAATAAACGACCTTGCAATTCAGGCTGCCAACGGTGCCAGCGGAGAATCAGGGGTAGAAGCCTGCCGAACAGAGTTTGAAGAATTGAAAAAGACAATTGTCAGTCTCGCTAACAGCCAGTATGACGGAAAATACCTCTTTGCAGGTACAAATGTGACAACCCAGCCGTTTACCCTCAATGACGACGGCTCAATTACATATTCCGGTATTACCGCTGACAACACAGCAGGCTATGAAAGATATCTTGAAGTATCAGACGGAGAATATATTGATCTGAATACGGCGGGAGATACAATTTTCGGAACATATGATGCAAATGATCCTGACAATCCGGATGTGAGTTCAGGGCTTTTCAAGGTTCTTGGTGACTTGAGTGCGGCGTTTGAAAGCGGAGATCAGGAAAAAATCAGAGAACAGCTTACACCTCTTCAGAATTCTATAGAACATATCTCAGAAATTCAGTCTAATCATAGTTCTACAGTTACAAAACTAAATATGACATCAGAAATTCTTGATGATACAGAACTTACTCTGACATCAAGAAAGGCAGAAATTTCAGAGATAGACTTGCCGTCTGCGATTAGTGAACTGATGCAGCAAAACTATGCACTTCAGGCTTCTATGCAGGCATATACAATCATATCCAATCAGTCATTGTTGGATTACATCTAGGTTCAATAATTACACCCGCTTTTTGAGTTTAGGCGGCGTGAAGTGTAATTTAAAGTTTTATCTTACCATTATTTATTTTTACGGGCGTTACTGGGGATATAATCAAGGTTTTGCCCGATTTTTTTATTCAGGATTTTGCTGAGCGGAATCAGACTGGCACGCCGTGTGAGGCATAGACGAACCCAGTGCCATTGCGAGCGGAAACGTTGAGTTTTCGTGAGCGTCTGATTACAAGACAGCGGAATCAGACTGGCACGCCGTGTGAGGCATAGACGAACCCAGTGCCATTGCGAGCGGAAACGTTGAGTTTTCGTGAGCGTCTGATTACAAGACAGCCGGCGGCAACTGCGACACTAGATTAGATTCATTCTGAAGCTTCCGGACTACTTTGCCGCATGGATAGTGCTGTATTCAAAATCTTAAGACAAAAACAGCCAAAGTTTTTCCTGTTATAATAATTATCAAATATAAAATAAATATGAGGAAAAAATGAGTTATATCAACGCTGATTCTATTTTGGAAACCATAGATATGATAAGAGTTCACCATCTTGACATAAGAACGGTTACTCTTGCTTTGAGTTTGAGAGACTGCTGCGACACGGATGTTAAAATAGTCGGAGAAAAAATCTATGAAAAAATCACAAAATATGCAAAAAACCTTGTCACTATGGCAAATGAAATAGAAGAAGAATACTCAATTCCAATAATTAACAAAAGAATTTCGGTCACACCAATTTCTCTTGTCGGAGAATCTTGTAAAGAATACGACTACGTGCATCTTGCAAGAGTTCTTGATAAGGCGGCACAAGATGTGGGAGTAAATTTTATCGGCGGATTTGGCGCACTGGTGGAAAAAGGATGCACAAGAGGAGATATTGCGCTCATTGAGAGCATTCCCGAA
Source organism: Candidatus Gastranaerophilales bacterium (assembly GCA_944326535.1). Taxonomy (GTDB): domain Bacteria; phylum Cyanobacteriota; class Vampirovibrionia; order Gastranaerophilales; family Gastranaerophilaceae; genus Limenecus. The sequence goes on from CALVEJ010000040.1 coordinate 4,548, forward strand.
GCATTAAAACAAACGGATAGAATTTGTTCTTCCGTTAATGTTGCAAGCTCAAAAGCAGGCATCAACATGGATGCCGTTTTGAAGATGGGAAAAATCATAAAAAAAGCAGCAGACCTCACTGCAGACAAAGACGGTATCGGCGCTGCAAAACTTGTTTGTTTCTGTAATGTTCCGGGTGACAATCCGTTTATGGCAGGAGCCTTTCATGGATACGGAGAACCGGAATGTGCGTTGAATATAGGTGTTTCCGGACCCGGGGTTGTAAGAGCGGCAATTGAATCAATGCCCGACACCGCAAATTTTAGTGATATAGCAAACAAAATCAAACAAATAGCTTTTAAAATAACCTCTACGGGAGAACTTGTCGGCAGGGAAATGGCACAAAGAATGAACCTGCCTTTCGGAATAATAGATTTATCTTTGGCTCCGACACCGGAAATAGGAGACAGTGTTGCCGGAATTTTTCAGGCAATGGGGCTTGAACATGCCGGCGCACACGGTACTACTGCAGCTTTGGCAATGTTGAATGATGCTGTCAAAAAAGGCGGTATTATGGCAAGCTCGCATGTCGGCGGGCTGTCAGGTGCTTTTATACCGGTTTCTGAAGATGCGGGAATGATAGAAGCAGCATCAAAAGGATGTTTAACCTTTGACAAGCTGGAAGCAATGACATCAGTTTGTTCTGTTGGTCTTGATATGATTGCTATACCGGGAGATACCACTGCAGATACAATTTCCGGCATAATAGCGGACGAAATGGCAATTGGAATGATTAACAAAAAAACAACCGCAGTCAGAATAATACCGGCACCAAACAAAAAAGCTGGAGACAAGGTTGTCTTTGGCGGTCTGCTTGGAGAAGCTCCTATTATGAGTGTAAATAACTTGTCATCAAGCAAATTTGTACAAAGAGGCGGCAGAATCCCTGCACCTATCCACAGCTTGAATAACTAAATAACTAGTCTTTGCTGATTGTGCCGACAACATTGTAAATATAACCGCACAAAGCACCGAGCAAAATACCGGGAAGAAGATATGCGGAAACAGGTCTGGATTGTTTTACCGTCTGTTTTACGTTGTTTTCTGACAAAAACTGTGATGCTTTTGCTTTATTAAAAGCTTTTTTAACCAATTCTTTGTATGCTGTTTTAATCTCTTGAGAAGATTCTTTTAACGCTTTTTTAACATTTTTTGTAATATTTACGGCTTCTTTTTGCGCTTCTGTATTGTTGAATTCTTTTGCTGTTTCATATTTTAAAGAGGCACTGAGACGTTCTTCAAAAAGTTTTAGAGCTTTATTGTTTCTGTCCTTTGAAAGCATGTGCTGAGCCTCATCAAGTATAGATTTTTTCACAGTTTTGATATTGTTTTCTTTTAAAGTATTGAATTCACCAAACAGTACAGTGTCGGCTTCATTTTGAGAAACCGGTTTGAGATATCTGAGAGCAACACCGGCTGCACCGCCTATTGCAGCAGTTTTGAGTATACTTGTGTTTTTAGGTTCTGTATTCATTGTAACAATTGAAACAGCCATTTTTTCCCCTATATTTGGACATCATTCTGATTACAGTCAAAAAATAAAGCTTAAAACCCTTATCCTGCAAGGATTTCACTTGCATTAAAGATCTTAAAACATAAATTTTTTACATTGTATCACCGGAAAAAATAACTGTCAACACTATTGATGATTAATTCCACTGTCGCAGCAATTGGTCTTTACATAGGTCTCAAGAGCATCCTTTATTGCATCTGCTGCCTTTTGTCTAAAACTTTCATCAAGCAGCAATTTATACTCTTCCGGATGAATCATGTACGCAACTTCCACAAGAACGCTCAACGGTAATGTAGGTCTGGTAGCAACGAGACTATACATGCCGACTCCGTCATCTTTTGTCTGAAGCTTTGCTGTAACAACATCTCTGATTGTTTTTGCCAGTTCAACAGTTTCAGCATTGTAATAAAACACTGCGGTTCCGTGTTTTTGGTACGGATCAGCCCCGTCTTTCAATGCATTTGCATGCAGACTTATGAAAAACAAAGCATCATTAGCTTTTGCGGTTTTTACTCTTGAATATAATTCGGGATTTGTATCGTCAGTCCTCGTCATAACTACAACGGCACCGGCATTTTCCAATGTTGTTTTAAGTCTGTTTGCAATATCCAGATTGATGTCCTTTTCCTTTACTCCGGTAGGACCTATTGCGCCTGCATCATCTCCGCCATGTCCGGCATCAACGGCAACCGTGAGTCCTTTTAATGGTTGTTTTGCATCAATTTGGGGTGCTTTTCTTATTCTCAAAACAAAGCATCCGTCTTCATAATATGCATCGTAGCCCCAGAGTCTGTGGTTTAGTTCAACAAAATATGTTGATTTATTGTCCGGAGAGATCTGATTTATTGCCAAACTCTTGAGTGTCCGGTCGGGTTTAAAAAATGCCGTATCAGCCTTGTTTTCTTTTATATTATACAAGTCAACGGAAAGCCCCGTATCCGTTTCCGTTATTTTGTAAGGAGCGGCAATAGAAATTTTAGTTTTTATATATTCGTAAAGTTTATCTTCACAAATGGATACTTCATCAATATTTGCAAGCATTTTTGAATTGATTGTCGAATAAGTAACAACACTATCCGCCCTGACCCAGGCATTTTTTTCCGGAGTAAGAGAGACTCTGAAAAAATCACCTTTTTTGCCGTTAATCATCAAAACAGTGTTGCGGTCAAGATGAGTTATTCGATGGGCATACTCATCCGGCTGTGCACGTAATGGAGTATTGCTTTTTACAGTTGCCGCATATATAAACTCGTTTTGCGCAAACTCTATCAATTCCGCTTCGGGGATAGTAAGTGTCTTTGGCGGAATACGCTTGATTATGTATGTCATAATATCGTGCTCGGGACCCGCCTTTGAATCAATAATTACTCGGTTAAAACCTTCCTTTAATGGCACAACTTCAACAAATGATCCGTTGTCAAAAACTTTGACATCTTTGTCATTTATTTTCAAAGCCGCATCGGGACTTGTGTTCCCGACAAAAAATGTAGAAGGAGCACTGACTTCCGTATTCGGTGTTTTGGGATAAACAATCTGTAATGCCGCAGAAGGAAGAGTAAACACCAAAGAAAAAATAGCAGATATAGCAAAAACTTTTTTAATTTTATTCATAAAAAAATTATTTCAAATTTACAAAATAATGGCAACAAATTTTATAAAATTTTTAAATAACTTATCCTTTAAATTTCATACACTGAAGTGTAATAAAGTTCATCTCTTCTTTGCTGATGGTTGTGAAGGTAACGGCAGTAAGAAATTTGAATGTGTTATCCACCCTTATCGGAGTGGAATACACAAGCTCTGCATCCGTTTTAATCTCTTTTCCGGCAAGAAACAAATCTACCTGCAAGCTGCTGTATGCGCCCAGCTGTCTGTCAGCTACAAAAGCAAGACCCTTTGCGCAGATATTTTTTGTGGTGGAAATAATTTTGCTTACTTCCTGTCCGTCAAATTTCACAATCAGAGCAAAGTCCGTTTCAATATTGGCTCTTAGATATTCTCTTCTCTGCGAATGCTTGATATTAGAAGGGAAAGAGAGCATATAGAAAGTTGTTTCGTTCAAATAATTCCGTGAAAGAATTCTGCTTGTTGCGTTATAGATTCCATCTTCCGCATAAATGTTTATCTGAATTTCTTTTTCCGGAAGATCTGTCTGGCGTTCAAAAAATACAGTTATTTTTTCATTTTCGACGTAATAAATTGTACAAAAATAGCTTTTGTTGTCAACAATAATCTCAAGTTTATTTGACGGTTTTAAAAAACTGTATTTGTCCAAAATTTGCTCCCGTGACTATGAATTTTTATTCCATAATTATTATTATACCCTATTTTGTTTCATTTTAGTCAATATATTGTAATTTTTTGGATGAATATTTTATAATGTAGAAAACTTTTTGAGAGGAAAAAATGACCAGACAGCCTTTTTTTTATGACATTACACTCAGAGACGGAAATCAGTCTTTAAAAAAACCGTGGAATTTAAAAGAAAAAGAATTTATTTTTAACAAACTTGTAGAATTCGGCGTTCAGGCAATCGAAGCCGGTTTTCCCGCAGCATCAGAAATGGATTTTGAGGCGGTAAAAAGACTGGCTGAAATTTCACCGGACAATCTTGTTGTCAGCGGTCTTGCAAGGGCTGTTGAAAAAGACATAACAGCCGCTGTTGAAGCACTAAAAGGTTGTAATATTCCAAGGCTTCATACTTTTATTGCAATGAGTCCGTTTAACATGAAATATGTTTTGAACAAATCACCGCAAGAAGTCAGACAAACAGCCATTGAGGCAGTATCTTTTGCAAAAGAGAGAATGAAAACTCTGGGAAAAAATGCTCAGGTTCAGTTTTCCGTTGAACATTTCGGAGATTGTTCGGAAAATCTGGATTTTGTAATCGATACATTAAAAGAAGTTGTAAACTCCGGAGCAACAATCATAAACCTTCCCAATACGGTAGAAAGAACACGTATAAAAACGTTTGTGGATATGGTGGAAAAAGTCTGCAATGCTCTGCCGAAAGATATTACAATTGCAGTACACTGCCACAACGATTTGGGTATGGCTACAGCTGCTACGGTAGAAAGCTACTTTGCGGGAGCGACTCAGCTGGAATGCTCTCTAAACGGACTCGGAGAACGTGCGGGAAATACTAATATATATGAAGTTGCAATTGCTTTGCACAATAGCGGAGTCGATGTTCCTCTCAATCTGTCTGATATTTACGAGCTGTCTTTGCTTGTTTCCGACATGTCAAAAATTGCCATACCGGAAAAAGCGCCTCTGATAGGACCGGAAGCTCTTGCTCACAGAAGCGGCATTCATCAGGACGGTGCCCTAAAGACAAAAGACATGGAAAAAGGCGCATACAGACCAATTCATCCAACGCTTATCGGCAGAAAAGACGATGAAAAAATCGGATTTACCAGCCAATCGGGTAAAACAGCAGTTTATGAAATCATCTCGGATGCAGGATATCCGATTACTGTTCAAGAGGCTGTACGTATCACGCCTATAGTAAAAGAAGCTGCAGAAAAGGTTGGAGAACTGCCTGCAAGAAATATTATCGATATTTATTTCAATGAAGTTTTCAATGTAAAAGGCGATTTCAGGCTAGTTGCGTTTGAAAAACTGTCGGAAACAGTATTTAATCTAAAATTCTTTCATAAAAAAGAGTTCTTTGATATGAATGCACAGGGAAACGGACCTATTGATGCCTGTCTCTCCGCTTTGAAAGAAGCCGGATTTGAACAAAAACTGGTTGACTACGAACAGTATGCATTGGATAGTGAAATTTTCGGCTCGGGTGCAGAAGCAATGACCGTTATACATTTTGAAAACATAAACGGAGAAACTGTTGTTGCAAGAGGCAAAGATAAAAATACACTGAATGCTAACGTAAAAGCTATATTTAACGGTATAAATCTCATGAGCGGAAAGTAAAAATGGAAAAACTTTTTTCAAAGCAAAATATAGCCAAAACACTGCTTTTGTTCTTTTATGCAATTTTTACTTTTGTAATTCTGCTTCATCATGAAATATGGGCAGACGAAGCTCAAGCCTGGCTTATTACCAGAGATTTAGATATTTCAGGAATATTTTCACATCTTCGAAGTGAAGGACATCCGATACTCTGGTATTTGATAATAATGCCGTTTGCAAAGCTTTTGCATTTCAAAAATGCTATTTTTTCAATGCAGGTTTTAAATTGGGTTTTTATGACGGCTGGTGCGGCTGTACTGCTTTTTAAGTCACCGTTCAATTTATGGATTAAGGCTTCTGTCTTAATGAGTTCCTGCTTTTTATTCTGGTATCCGGTGAATGCAAGAAACTACTGTCTCATTCCAATTTTGTTATTCTTCACTGCTGCTTTGTACCAAAAAAGAAAAGAGCGTTCGTTTTTATATGCATTATCCGTTATTTTTCTTGCCGGCACACATGTAATAATGTTTGGCGTATGTTCTGCCCTTGCTCTTGCCTTTTGTGTTGAAGGTGTAAAAGAAAAAAACAAAAGAATTCTCAGTGCGTGCAGTGCAATTTTTGTAGTTCTGGGCGGAATGATTTTATATTTTTGGGGTGCACAGGATGCAAATTTCATTGTACAAAACAGTTACCCGCATGAATACGGTATAAGCGGATTTTTAAGAACTTATGAAAAAGTTGTTCTTAATATTTTTGGTTTTTCTAATTTTTTAAATACAACTTTATTTACACTGTTTTTACTGTTTTTTTGTTTTGTTTTTTACAAAAAAGATAAAAAAATTCTTTTTGTCTTCTTTTCAAATTTTGTTTTCCAATTCGGAATATATATGCTTGTATGGATGATACACCCGCCGAGAGCTTATTTGTTACTGCTTGTTCCTCTATTTTGTTTTTGGTGTATTTTTTCACGGATTGACAGCAAAAAACTAAAAACAACAGCAAACATATTTCTGCTTTTGATGTTTCTGATGACGGTGCCTGACGGATTAAAGCTGGCAAAGCTGGATTATCTTTACGAATTTTCAGGAGGGAAAAAGGCAGCAGAATTTATAGAAAATAACATTCCAAAAGATGCTTTTATCGTAAGCAATTTTCCTCTTTCTACCACAGCAGTAAGTGCATATCTGCCAAAAGACAAATGGAAATTGTACTATGACGGATACAAAAATTTTTATACCTATACAATATGGAACAGACCTATTTCTCATCCGTCCGTACCTGTACCGCTTTCAGAATTATTAAAGCAGCACAAAAATGTTTATGTTATTTTGAGTACGGGAGCTTTTTATACTGATGTAAAACCGGTTTTTGAATCTAACAAAACCGTTTTGAGGGATCAGGAAAAATTTCGGATTTACAAATTTGAAAGAGAGAAATAATGACCAAAAAAAATATTTTAATAAACATATTCTGGACGTTTTTGTATGCAATGCTAACACTTTTCTTTGTATTGCACCATGAAACGTGGGCTGACGAAGCGCAGGTATGGCTGATTGTAAAAAATCTTTCAGTATTTGGTGTATTCAAACACCTGGTAAATGAAGGTCACCCTTGTTTCTTTTATCTTCTTGTTTATCCGTTAGCAAAATTGAATTTTTCAATATTTTCTATGCAAATTTTATGCTGGTTATCTTGTGTAACAAGTGTATTTTTACTTTTAAACTATTCGCCTTTTAACAAATTTTTAAAAATAGCGATAGTGCTAAGCTCAGGATTTTTTTATTTCCTGCCGGTAATTGCAAGAAGCTATTCTATTTTGCCGTTATTGATTTTTGCTGCAGCAATTTTGTATAAAAAAGTAAAGGATAACCCAAAACTGTATTCAATACCGTACGCTCTTATTCTTGCATTCATTGCAAACACGCATGTGATAATGTTTGTATTTGTATTCATTCTTGGATGCTACTTTGTATATGACAATTTTATAAAAGAAAAAAATATTTCCACACAAAACATAACATCAATTTCTATCATTGCAGTCTCATTGCTTGCCGTAGTTATACAACTTTTGGGAACATTTTCCAGCAATGCTGCGATTAGTTTTTCAATGGACAATATTTTTGTTGAAACATTCAAAACAATATCTATATTCTTTCTTAATTCAGTGGGTCTTGTTTACAAAAGTGTCTATAACCCAATCCAATTTACTCCTGTAGCAATTGTCGGGGCAGTCTTGATGTTTTGTCTGTTTTGTTTGTGTCTCATACAGCTGGCGATGAACAACAAAAGAATGTTTCTTCTTGCATTTTGTTCAATAGGTTTTCAGTTTTTTATTTACATATTCAGCTACAAGGCAATGCTTTACCAGACTAGAATTTTTGGAGCATATCTTATTTTGATATTTTGTTTCTGGCTTGTATGCATGGAGAATGAAATTCAACAAAAATTTAAAATATTTTCTAAAAAAGCATTGAATGCTGTTCTGGGTATATTTTTTGTTATGACCCTCATTTGCGGAATTCATGCGGCTTTGCTTGACATTTTTTACAACTATTCAAGCGCAGGAGAAACAGCAGAATTTTTGAGAAACAATACAGAACCAGATGCTGTTATAATTCCGAATTTCATTGCATTCCCTCTTGCAATTTATGAAAAGCTTCCGGAAAGAAGATACTATGATACATCAAATGACAGGTTTCTTACTTATGTTATATGGAAAGATAGAGGATACTATTCAGATAAAGAGTTTGATTTTTTTGTTGAAAAAAATGCAAAAGAAAAAAATTTTAAACATGTATATATAATAGCCTCCTCGCTTCTTCATCTATCACATTTTGAAAAAGTAATGCCTGATAAATATGAGCTAATATATACATCTCCACCGGCAATTGCTACGGGTGAGGCTTTTAGAGTTTACAAATACAAAAATACAAATTAGGTATTGATAGTATTTATTATGTAATCTTTATTTTTATGTTACTTTCTTTCTCTTTGAAAGAGAGAGTAGGTTGGGCATACCTGCCCAACAAGTACTGGTTTAATGTGTTATCACCTATCCGGTAAGATCCTGAAACAAGTTCAGGATGACAATATGGTTGTCATCATAAGAAAGAGAAAGAGTAGGTTGGGCATACCTGCCCAACAGATACCTCCCCATCCCGACCTTCCCCAATCAGGGGAAGGAGTTTGCGACATATCTTGTCAAACATATTATCGGCTATATATCCGCTTAAAACTCGATTAAGTTCCCTCCCCAACTCGGGGAGGGTTAGGGTGGGGAACAATTTATATAATAAGACAGTAGGTTGCTCTGCTGTCATTCTGAAGCTTCCGGAATACTTTGCCGCAAGAATAGAGCTGTGTTCAGAATCTTACCAATCTGATGTGTTATCACCTATCCGGCAAGATCCTGAAACAAGTTCAGGATGACAATATGGTCGTTATATATCATAAATCTTTGTTTTACATAATAAATATTATCAATAGACCTTTTTTAATAAACATCATAATTCATTTTAAATCATAGAGAAGATAAATCTGAAAACCTGTAGATTTAGTACACCTGTACAACTTTTTCTTTTTGCTTACAAACAAAATACCGCTAACAGCAAATATCACCTGCATTTACAAAATAACGCATATAGAAAGGGGTAATGATATGCCCTATTCTGCCAAAAACTTTTGGCTTGTATACTTTGGCAATTTTGTCGTCTGCTGTAAGTATCCACAAATTGTTTTTTGATTTTTTTAAAATCAATCCCGGCTTGTATTTGTCTGCATGGAATTTTGTTTTGTTTTCAAAAAATTTTATTTTTCCCGCTTTTAAAAAAGTATTCTTGTGAGGAATATACGCAGGCTGCCAGGGAGATAATGCCCTTAAAAGTGCATTGATTTGAAAAGATGTTTTGTTAAAATCAATCAAAATATCCTTTTCACTGATTTGCGGAAAATATGTTGCCTCTTTCTGATTTTGATTTGTCGGAATGACAAGCTCATTGTTCATTGTTGTCAAAAGTTCGGCAACTGCACTCCTCGCAGCAATACAGCATTTGTTTTTCAGGCTGCCGCCCGTATCACCGTTCATTCCCTGCACAATAGAAATTTTCTTTTGCATTAGCACAGGTCCATTATCAAGTTTTTCATCCATGAGGTGAAAAGTTATGCCTGTCTCTTTTTCACCGTTCATGATAACTCTCATGTATGGATTTGGACCTCTGTATTTGGGAAGAAGCGACGGATGACAGTTTATTGTCCCTATTTTTGGCAAATCTATAATTGGTTTTTTAAATTTTTCACTCCAGGAACCAACAAGAATTATATCCGGACTAAGACGTAAAATCTCATGATAAAATTCTTTTGAATTTACACTTCTTGCTTTTATCTCCGGAAGTTTTAATCCATTAATAAAAGACAAATCTTTGCCGGGTGCAAAAATATCCTTAAAAAACAAAAGCAGCGGGTGAATTGTCACCCTTTCATACCTGAATACTCCGACAATCTTGTTTTGAGACTCCAAAGTACCCAAAATAAGATTTGAAAACATTTGATCGTATCCGACAATTACAACTCTCATGCATTAAATTATACTATAAATCAATCAGCAAATAAAAATTCTTGTCGGGATGGAACTTCCAACATATAACTCTCATTGCCGGATTAGTAAAACCGACATACGGCTATTTGTCATTCTGAGCGGATTTTGGCGGGCACAAGGCTGCCCATGCGAACGAAAACCACGCTTTTCGTGAGCGCCAATAATCCAAGACAGCGGATTTCCGGACGGGTGAAAACCGGTAAGCTATGCCCGAAATGAGTAAATGCGAAGCTAAACGAATGACAGGGCAGAGCGCAAAGGAAATCCAAGACAACGTAGCAAAGAATCTAAAATAAAAGCTCCTTCTGTCGTTTCACTCCTTCAGGATGACGCCCATATTGTCGTCCTGAACTTATTTCAGGATCTTACCTGATAGATAACAACTCAACAGGTTGGTAGGATTTTGAACACAGCGTTACATTTACGACAAAGCACTCCGGAAGCTTCAGAATGCCAAAAGAAACACTCAAACTAAATTAAATTTCGTTTTGCAGTTTTTTTGCACAAGAGCTGCACAGCATGTTTGTTTTGTTTGCGATAGGAACAATATTCCCGCATTTCGCGCATTTCATGGTAACTTTTTGTGATATTTTAACAAACTTGCCTGCAAGATATAGTGATTCAAACTCATCTATTTTCATATCAAATTTTTTGAGCAAATCATCAAGAAAAACTGTCGGTTCTACAGCATTGATAACATAAGAATTTATTTCATTTACCAGTTTATTTTGTTCTTCAAAACATTTGTCGCAAATATCTCTTTTGGAGGTTTGCAAAAATAATGTTCCGCATTTTTTACAATTTGCTACATTGGGCATACTATCACCTTTAAAAAACCTTGTACTAAGATATTAACCGAAAAAGAACACAAAAAGCAAGCAGCAAATTTGACAGCCCGTGCAACAACTACCACAATTAAGTATGATGGAATGTAAACAAATTTTGCAAAATTGTACAAGTAATGTAAATTTTTATATACAATATTGTTAAGAGAGAAGAATTACCCTTGGAAAATAATTTTAACAGTTTTGATAATTTGGAAACATCAATAAGAAAATCCTCTGTTATTCAAGAGAGGATCAATCTTGTTTCGACCCATATGTACAAACAGTTTTTGGAATATCAGCGTTCTACAATGAATGCACAAGAAACGTTTGTAAAAATTACGGACAATATGGAAGCAACTGTTGAATACCTGAAACAATCATTCGGCGCAAGAGGGGTAGCCACGGACAATATTTATTTTGAAGAAAATCAGGACAAAACCGTACTTGTTTTGCATATTTTGTGGCATACCATAAGTTTTACAACAAAATGGAACAATCAACCCCAGGCCCTGTACAGAGGCGTTGAAGTACCAATGATTTCCAACAGAATTATTGCAATGAAGGGTGATTTTAATCAAATAGTAAAAAACATACCTCCTGAAGAACAGCTCCAGAAAGTTCTTGAGCAGGAAGTTTCTTCTCTGTTTATCCCTGCAGAAAGGGGACAAAACTGTATTATAAAAATCAACCACCTGGGCAACAAAGAGTTCTACATAAATCATATGGATGCCCCGAGAGAATTTTTGCTCAAGGTCATTGAGACCATTTGCGGCGGCGGCATCTATCACGAAGAACAAAGACTGTAAACGGGTAAAACTTTTTTATGGCTGATATTCAGAAAGCACTTTCTCTACAATCCGAAGGCAGGCTGGACGAGGCTGAAAAAATTTATATTGAATTTTTAAAAGAAAACCCATCTCAGCCTGATGTATCAAATCTTCTCGGACTCGTTTACCTGCAAAAAAACGAATTGAATAGAGCTGTTGATTTATTTCAAACTGCTGTTGAAGGGTTTCCTTGTGCAGAGTTTTATCAGAACCTCGGGTTAGCGTTTTTTAAGAAGAAAGAATATGAAACAGCAATGAAAAATTTTGCTAAAGCAATCGAGTTTGAAAATCAAAATGTTGATTTTATCAGAAATTTTGCACAAATGGCAAAAACCGTTCAGCAAACTGAATATGCTATAGACTTTTTTCAAAAAGCACTTGCAATAGATCCAAACGATGAGATAGGCTGGAACAATCTCGGGCTGTTGTATGAAAAAAAGCATGATTTTCAAACAGCAAAAGATTGTTATACAAAATCATTGCAAGTGAAAAAGAATTATGAAGCACTGCACAACCTCGGTGTACTGTACAGGACTCTCCGGAATTTTGAAGAATCAGTAAATTGTCTGAAGCAGGCTCTTTTGCTGTCTCCAAACAATCAGGAAACAATGATTAGTCTCGGGATGTCATATCTCTCTCAAAAAGATATGAAAAACGGTTTCAGGTATTACAAATTTTTGAATAAGGAAACAAAAGACAAATACAAAAACCACTGGGACGGTCAAAAACGTACTGATTCAACCCTGCTTGTATTTTATTATGCGGGATACGGGGATCATATCATGTTCAGCAGATACCTGCCGTTTTTGAAAAATTATTTTAACAAGGTAAAAGTTTTTCTTCCTGTTTCAGTTAGAGGACTTATTTCAAAAAATACAACAGGTATTGAATTTGTTGAATCAGCAAATGTTGATTATGATTACAGCGCAAATATACTGGAGCTGCCGTATTTATTAAATATGGATTTTGAAAATATTCCTTTTGCTGAAGGATATTTGAAAGCCGATGAGAAAAAAATACTTGAATACAAAGAGAATTATTTTTGCACGGATAAAAAGAAAATAGGTCTTTTCTGGCAGGGTAATCCCAAAGTTTTTGCAAACCGTTCAATCAGGCTTAAAGAGCTTGAACCTTTATTGGCATTGGAGAATGTACAATACTATAGTTTTGTAAAAGAAGATGAAAAAAATCAGATAAATGAATACCCCCAAATCATTAATGTCGGACAGACTTTCAAAAATTTTGAAGATACAGCTGCTGCAATGATGAACCTTGACTTGTTTGTGACAATAGATTCTTCTGTTTTGCATCTGGCAGGTGCACTCGGAGTAAAGACATGCCTGCTTTTGCCATATTCCAGTGAATGGAGATGGTTCAAAGATGACAAACGCACACCCTGGTACAAAAGCGTAGAAATATTCAAACAACAGCAGCCCTATGACTGGAGTGTGCCAGTTAGAGAAATCTGCGGGAACTGCTTTTCTGAGAATTAAAGAAAAAATGGGGTTTATATAGCAAATTCCCAAAAAATTTTCAAAAAAACGTCATACTGAGCGTTAGCGAAGTATCTAAATAAAAAAAGATTCTTCGGGCAAAGCCCTCAGAATGACGAACTTTTAATAGTATCTGTGAAATTTACTATATAAGTCCCCAAAAAAGACACTTGACACTTTGATATGTCCTTAATATGATAGATACACGTTATGCCGAAGTGGCTCAATGGTAGAGCAACGGTTTTGTAAACCGTAGGTTGTAGGTTCGATTCCTATCTTCGGCATT
>CALVEJ010000041.1 GCA_944326535.1 Candidatus Gastranaerophilales bacterium
CTCTATAGAGAGTACCTCGAAGCACCCGGCTCTCACAAGGCGCATGAGCTGCTTCATACAGCATATCAGGACAAATTTAAGGGTTCTTACAAAGATGTTGTAAAAAGTTAAAATAATATGAAAAATTAAGCAAAATAAAAAATCCTTGTTTTTTATATAATATAAATAACAGGGATTTTTTATGGACTTTAAACTCAAAAATGTTATCAGCCGAATAGTTCTTCGAAACAGCCGATATGAGCAAAAAAGTGATTTGCCGGCAAAGTCTGTACAACTGCTTGAAAAAAGAGCAGAAAGCGTACATCGCCCTGTTAAAAACGGGATTGCTTTTTCAACAACTGCAGCATTGAGCGCTTTAGCAATACTGGCATCAAAGGGTACCGGCAGGACAGTTGCGGCAAAAGGTGCAGAAAGATTTGTCCGTAACTCAAAAAAATATGCTGCTGAATTTGTAAACGGATTTTTAAAAGGTCAGAATAAAGAACTTGAAAAATTTATTCAAACAGCCGATTTTTCTCAATACGGAAAAAACGGTCTGCCTCTTAAATACTCAAGAAAACAGTTTGTTAATGATATAAATGAAACGATAAAAAATCTGCCTTCGGAAAAACAGGAAAAAGTTTTTTCTCAATTTAACCTTTCAAAAGGGCTTGATGATATTGACGGAATACCTTTGTTAACTGAAAAACTTGATAATACTTCCGAATCGGGAAAAATTAAAGAATTAATAGAAAATTTTTATTACAACAATGAGACAACATTTAACAACCCTGATGTTAAAAAAAATATGGATGTGATAATAAAAGGTTTTCCTCAGTTCAATATGACAATCGGAAAAACCCAGCACAAGACACATATTTACTCTGTTGATATTCATTCATTGAATGTTTTGCAAAAAGCCATGCGAAATCCAAATTACGATGCTCTTTCTCAAGAGGGCAAAGCTGTTATAAAACTCACTGCGCTTGTTCATGATTTTGGAAAAAAGGGTAATGTGATTACCAGGGGACATGCTCTTGTCAGCAAAGGTTATGTTGAAAAATTTATTGACAGTTATGATTTGTCTCAAAGTGTAAAAGAAAGGGTTCTGAATCAGGTTGAAAACCACCACTGGTTTGAAAAATACAATAAAGGTATACTAGACACAAAAGATGTAATAAATATATTTAAGACACCCGAAGATATACAAATAGCAAAGATAATAGCAAAAGCGGATTTTGAAAGCATAGGCAACGGCTTTCACCTCCATATGCTGCAGCCGTTTAAAGTTCTTACTCAGGCGGAATTTGATGAAGAATTTGCACAAAGAATGTCGAAAATAAAAAATTCATAATTATGCTTTACTGCTGTTTATATATACAATTTCCGCTTTGTCTTTTGCGGCTTTTTTATATGCAGAAAGAATATCTTGCAGCGGTACATCAAAAGTGTCTTTTGTTCCGTCAATTGCCCATATAGTTGTAGAGACGGCGCCCTTGTAATCGGTGCTTTCCTCCATTTCCGTAATATATTCAGTGTTAACGGCTTTTTTGCCGTCTGGCATTACTATCAATCCTTGAAAAGACGGGTGTGTAGCATTAATTTTCATAAAAGGCTTTCTTTGATTGTATCTTACAAAATTATAACGTAGGGAAAAATATATAATTGCTCTAAAAAATATTAAAAATTCTTAAACTTTACAATTTTTATATAAAATACCTATTTTTATAAAAAAAACACACAAAAGTTCAAAAAATATTTTGATTTTTTAAAAAATTTTTATTCTATATAAAAATTTAGAACAGCTTCGTTCCTAAAAAAATGATATTTAAAATTTGTTAACAAACAATATTTGAAAAATTTTATTGCACTATTGTTGAAAATTTATAATAATAAAATCTGTTAAAAAAAATGTGGCTGGAACAAAATACAATAAAGGAGAAACCTAAAATGATTAATTACGTTCCCCAGCAGGGAAAAGAACTCTCAAAAGAACAAATTAAAAAACTTATCGATGAAAACCATGTAAAATTCATAAGACTCCAGTTTGTTGACATTAACGGTATGGTAAAGAACATGGCTGTACCTGCAAAACAAATCGATAAGATTTTGAATAACGAGCTTATGCTTGACGGTTCTTCTATTAAAGGGTTCAGAAGTATAGAAACCTCCGATATGTATTTCTATCCTGATCGTTCCACATTTGCTATTCTTCCCTGGAGGGAAAAAGAGGGTAAATGGAATGTTGCAAGAATTATCTGCGACATTCACAATGCTGATGGAACACCATTTGAGGGCTGTCCGAGATGTAATTTAAAAAGGGTAATTAAGGAAGCTGAAGAAATGGGTTTTGTTATGAATGTCGGACCTGAGGCTGAATTTTTCCTTTTTAAAAAGAATGAAGACGGGCGTCCGTCAACATATACCCATGACGTTGCCGGATATTATGATGTTGGTCCTGATGACAAAGGTGAAGATATCAGAGCGCAAATTGTTGATACATTGGAGCAGCTCGGGTTTGAAATTGAGGCAAGTCACCATGAGGTAGCAAGAGGTCAGCACGAAGTAGATTTCAAATATGCTGATGCACTGACAGCAGCGGACAACATAGTTACTTTCAAATATGCGGTAAAGGCTTGTGCTGACAAATTTGGACTTCATGCTACATTTATGCCGAAACCAATTTTTGGGATAAACGGTTCAGGTATGCACTGCAACCTTTCTCTTTTTGATATAAAGAAAGGTAAAAACGCATTCTTTAGCGAAGATTCTGCATATCAGCTTTCAAAAGAAGCTCTTTATACCATCGGGGCTATTCTTGAGAATGTAAAAGATTTTACTGCTGTAACAAATCCTACGGTAAACAGCTACAAAAGACTTGTTCCTGGATACGAAGCACCTGTTTATATCGCCTGGTCTCTTGCGAACAGAAGTGCACTGATAAGAGTACCGGCAAAAAGAGGCAATGCTACACGTGTGGAACTTCGTTCTCCTGATGCTTCCTGCAATCCGTATCTTGTAATGGCGGTCCTTCTGACGGTAGCTATGGAAGGTATAAAAAATCAGATAAAACCGCCACTTCAAACAGAAGAAAATATCTACGATATGAGCGCAAAAGAAAGAAAGAGAAGCCATATTGATTCACTGCCGGGCAGTTTGAACGAAGCGCTTGCATTGATGAAAAAAAGCAAAATTGTTAAAAAGGCGCTTGGTGAACACATTTTTAATGAATTTGTCACAGCAAAAGAAATTGAGTGGGACAAATACAGAACTGCCGTAACGCCATGGGAGCTCGATGAGTATCTTGAAAAATATTAAAATAAAAAGGGTCTCTTCAAAAAAGAGACTCTTTTTGTATGATTGTAAAGAATATGTAACAGTAATAGAATAGAATTAACAGGCTAAAATCCTTGTGGCTGCATATATATGAACAATTTGTAATCTTTTTTTAATAATAATTATAATTTTTATTATTTTTATGTCACAATATGTATACGATAAGGGTTAACCATATATAAATAGAGTGGATTTTTGGAAATATGAGAAGAACGAAAGATAAGTTATTTAAAAAGAATTTAATTTTGTCATTAGCGGTATTATTGTTGAGTGCAGGCATGGTTTATGCTGCATCTGACTGGTCAACTTTGACAGATGAGACAAATGCTGCTCATTCCCAGGAGGGCGGTGGTACAGTATCAATTGATGCATCTTCAAGCATTACAACAAACGGTACTGCGATAAATCTCGGTGCGCCTCCAGTGCCGGGTTCTGCTCATACTGTTACAATTCAGGGTAACGGCAGTACAATTACCGCTCAGACTCCCGGTTCAGGTCAGACGAGCCAGATATTTGTTAACGGAAGTTCGGATAATACTCTTATAATAGAAGATAGCAACCTCACTGGCGGATACGCAGGATCTGGCGGTGCTGTTCAAAACGCAAATATAGAATCATCCGGTGGTGAAACTGCCGGCGGTACTGTTATCATTAGAGGCACCGGTGATAACAGAGTTCAGGTGACAGGAAATACTGCGGGTCGCGGCGGTGCTATATACAATGTTGGAGATCTTGAAATAGAAAATGTTGATTTTTCTGACAACCATGCACGAAATGGCTCTAGTATGCCGGGGTACTCGGGGGCAAATTACGGCAGAGGCGGTGTTATATTTAACGGAAGAGACAATGCAAATCCCGGTAATGTTGTAATCAGAAACTCTACTTTTACAAGAAATTCTTCTGAAGGCGAAGGATCTAACTCTGCATACAGCGGTGTTATTCACAACAGATACGGTACTGTTACAATTTATAATTCCGAATTCGGCAATAGCGAAGACACCTCAAGCGGCAACTACGCAAAAACTGCCGGCGGTGTTCTTGTTAATCAGGGAACAGTAAATATTTATGATTCTTCTTTTGACTACAATAATGCAGAAACAATGGGCGGTGCTATAATTAACGGTCTGGATGCAAATGATATTGGTTCAGAGTCTGATGCAATTTTGAATATATCTAATACTGCTTTTCGTAATAACTATGCCAATATGGGTGGTGCCATTTATAATATGGCTACAAGAACACAGGGCTATGATACAGAAGCAAACATCAATGACGGCGTTTTGTTTGTAGACAACGGTGTTAGAGTTGTTCAGGGATCTGGTGCCCCTACTATAGATGTTTCGGCAAACGGCGGTGCAATATTTAACAATGGAAGCAGCTATACAAATCCCGGCAGCAGTGATGCTGTATTGAATATAAATATGGATGGTGCTAATAACCGTACGGTAGTTTTTCAAAACAACGTAGCCTCGGCATCTGGCGGTGCTATTCATAACTTGGGTGTATCTAACATAAATAACGCATTATTCCAAAACAATGGTACAAATACATTGGCAACAGGAACAAGAACGCAATACGGCGGTGCCATTTACAACTCAAATGGTAATTTGAACGGTGCCGGAGAAACGAATATATCCAATTCGAATTTTGTAGGTAATACAGCTCAGTATGGCGGTGCTATATACAATACTACTGTTCAAATGTCTGCGCCCGGTGTAACAACCAATCAGGGTACGGTAAACCTTGTTGATACTAACTTCAGCGGAAACCAGGCAATAAACTCTGCCGGCACTAATGTTGAATCAAACGGCGGCGCTATATATGCAAATACCGATACAGTTACAAATATCAGAGCACAAAATAGAGATGTAAATATCGGAGATTACGGTACGAGCCTTGAAAATGGCTATGACACTATAAAACTCGTTGGAACAGCACAATTGAATCTTGATGCTGTAGCGGGCAGAAATGTCAATTTGAATTCGACTATATATGGTGATGCACGTACAACCGTAATCAATGCAAACAGCGGTCAAGTTAATGCCAATGCTCCGATAAAAGATTCTACGATTAATGTAAATGGCGGCGTTTTGCATTTTGAACATGACAGATATCTTGCCGGACAGAAAGCTTCTGCTGATAATACTGCGTTGAATAATATTGTGTTCAACGGAGGCACAATGAGTTTGTTAAACGGCGAGTTGATTGACCAATTTAGAGCATATGATTTGACTATTAACCAAACATCAAATTTGATGCTTGATGTTGATCTTTACAACCAAACAATGGACAGCATTTTGCAGCAGAATATTGAAGGTGCTGTCAGTGTTACGAATGGAAGCAAACTTAATATTTCCCATATGGCTTCAATATCTGAAGCAAGAGGGGACAATGCTTTAATTCTCTTTACTGATGTTCCTGAATTGATTGGCAATGTTACCAGCAACGGATCTAGAATAATTGAAGCGCCTATTCACAAATATGAAGTTACTCAAATTACTCAATCGACATTCAACAACAGACCTCTTGGCGATGATTATGCAGATGGTGAATACTTCCAATTTAAACAGGTAGGAGATTCTGATTCTGTTATCGCTGCTCCGGTTGCGGCTCAGGCAGCATTTCTTATACAGGATAACCTTTACAGACAGTCATTTGCCAATATGGATATGGTCACATTGATGACTCCGGAACAGCGTATGGCTTGGAAAATGAGAAACAAATATGCCAGCGCAGGTTATCATACAGGCGTTTATGCTCCAAACATTATACCGGAAGAACGTGACGGTTTTTATGTAAGACCATTTACAAACTTTGAAAATGTACCGTTGAAAAACGGACCCAAAGTTTCCAACGTATCATACGGTATGCTTGTTGGCGGAGAGTCTGATCTGATTGATCTTGGACACGGATGGGACGGAAACTTCTCTATCTTTGGTGCATATCACGGATCTCATCAGGCATATAACGGTGTTGGAATATGGCAAAACGGCGGTACATTGGGTGCTGTAGGTACAGCATACAAAGGTAACTTCTGGACAGGCTTGACCGCAAACATTGGTGCAAGCTCTGCAGAAGCTCATACAGCATTCGGAAATGACGGGTTCCCGATTTTGATGACAGGTGCAGCTTGGAAATCCGGTTATAACTGGGGATTGTTAAATAATAAATTGATTATCCAGCCAAGCTACATGATGAGCTATACATTTGTAAATGTGTTTGATTATACAAATTCTGCAGGTGTTAGAATTACTCAGGATCCTTTGCATGCAATTGAAATCATTCCGGGCTTGAGATTTATCGGAAATCTCAAGAACGGATGGCAGCCTTATATCGGTTTGAATATGACATGGAATATTATGGATAAAACCAAATTCTATGCAAACGAAGTTGCTTTGACTCCTTTGTCTATCAAACCATACTTTGAATACGGTGTTGGTCTTCAAAAACGTTATGGCGACAGATTTACCGGATTTGGTCAAGCAATGCTCAGAAACGGAGGACGTAACGGTATTGCGTTCACTCTCGGATTCAGATGGGCACTTGGTCATTAATAAAAAACATATTGTTAACATTTGTTAACATTTTTGATAATCAATTATAGAGAGCTTTTCAGGTAAAAGCTCTCTATTTTTAAAAAACTTTTTTTCCTTTTTAGGCAATTTTCAATATCAAAAATTCTTTATTAATGTATAGGGGATATTTAAATACACTATACGTATTTATTTTTAGAGAAAAGAAAGGGATATTGAGATGACAGAACCAATTAACGCAACTGGAAGCAGCAGATATGAAAGAGCTCTCGAAAGAGAACAAAAAAAGCTTGACAGATATAATGAAAAAGCAGAAAAAATTAAAGCAAAAGAAGAAAAAAGAATTGCAGCTCAAGAGCTTGTTAACGGATTGACAGGTAACGGTGACGGCATCAGAGCTACTGATGCAATCAGAGCCGGTCAGGTAAGAAGAGACTACTACAAAGCAAATCTTCAGGACTTGCTTGCTAACGGAGATATTGACAAAAAAGAATACAATAAAGCAATGGGCTATGTTCGTTACAGCAAAGACGTAAGATATGATATCAATGATCATCTTTACGCTGATACAAGAGATAATGTATACGGTATTGTACCAGGTACAGAAGGAAATACAGTCGGAAAAATCAAAAGAGACGTCAGAGAAGAATTAAAGGGTCAATTTGATAATGGTGACATTTCTCAGACAGAATATAACAGAGGTATTAAATTTACAAAAACTGGTTCTTACCCTGCAAGATTTATAGGTGTAAAAGAAACTGAATTCAGAGGCGCAGCAAGAACTCAAAAATATAGAAACAATCTTGCTGAAGTAAAAGCTGAAGGACCAAAATTCGATACAAAATTGCAGGCAAAAATGGATCTTGCCGGAATCACAGCAGATCAGGTTTACGAAATCGCTGACAGAAACGGCGGTGATGTTGATGCAACAATCAACTATTCATACAAAAAGGTACAACCAGGTGAAAAAGATGCAATTCTTGCTGAATTTAATGCAAATGAAAAGGGTGTAAAATTTACAAAACAAGAAGTTAACAAAATATTAAAACAAGCAGGCTACAATGTTGAACATGCGGTTGAGGCTGATCAACTTGTTGAAGATATTGCAAGAGGCGCATTGATTGGTGCTCCCGGTACATATATAACAGCTGGACAGAATAAGGTTCTGGACGTTACCGGATCTTTAGTCAGTGCTACTGTTGAACAGGGACAAAAACTTACGGCAATCGGAATCGGACCTGCAATCGGCGCAGCATCAGCAGCTATTGTATCACCAATAGTTCAAGGTACAAGGGTTGAAGACAGAGCTGTTCCGACAAATGTACCTGAGGGTATAACAACTCTGGAACAATACTCTGATTATCTCAATGATTATTCAACAAAAGAAGGTGCTTCACTTGGTAAAGCTATCGCAAGACACTTTACTGATGTTAACGGAAATATCAATGTTGAAGCAATGAACAAAGCTTTATCAAGAGCTGCAGGTACTGATAAGTCTACATCAACACCTTTGAACTATGAAGAAGCAAAAGCATTGTTGATGGAATTGGCTAGTGCACCGGATGTTCCGGAACTTCCAGAAGTTGAAATACCTGAAGAAGAGCTTAAATTTGCAGATTATGTATTAACTAAAACGTCAACAACAAAAGAGGTACCGGTTGATACAGAATGCTACAAAGTTCAAAGCGGTGACAACTGGTTTGAAGTTGCAAAAGCAAAATATGATGTCTCAGATGCAGAAGCTTCAAAAATTGCAAGACACATTAAAGAAACTGCATTTAACAAAATGAAAGCAGAAGGAACACTTCCTGCAGGTGTTAAATCATCAAGAGACGCATTCTTTGTAAAAGTTGGCGAAGAACTTTGTCTCCCGAAAGAAATCACACTTGATGGTAAAACATATAAATATCACAAAGATGCTGAAGTTAAAGCAGGTGCAATCGGTGACGATTACAAAGGTTCTATCAACTGGACAAATCCTTTCAGCCACAAAGTAACAGATGAAAAATACGGATACTATGATGCAGGCAGCGGCAAAGAATCAAAATCTTATAATTCATCTGACGAAAGAAACAATGCACTGAAAGAAGAAGTTAAAAAACATGATGCTGAAACAATAGTAACTATTTATGATTTTGAATAATCAATGATAATAGGTAAAAGAACCTCCTAAATTTTAGGAGGTTCTTTTATTTGTTAAGTAATGTAACAAAAATATATATTGTTGAAATAACAGGTATTCGTATTGTTTTTATATATATGTAAGTTATGTAAGAACACGGGTGTATGTTATGGGTAATCCATTTAAAATTCAACTGCCGGATGCAGAGACAAAAGTAAAAAATTCACAAAGTGTAGGTCAAACAACCAATACTCAAGAAACACGTGAAACAAAAGAAACTGAACGCTTGAAAAAAACTGACGTTTATTCTTACGCCGGCAGCGGTTCTATGGCAACTACCGATGGTAAATTCTATAATTATGACGGATTTACACGAACAAGCTCTTCTGATTCAACAGAAGATCAGTCTGACTCTGAAAAGACAAAGAGCTTGCTGCAAAAAGGCGAATCAGCAAAAGAACAGGCTAATGAAGCAAAAAGCTCTGCTACTGAATGGACATCTAAATGCAAAGATTATTCAACAAATGCTCAAGAATCTGTTCAGGATATGCAAAATTATGACAAACAGATGAAAACAAAGGACAAACAGTATAAATCAGAAGTTAATAAGAATGAAAAAGAAATAGAATCCAAAACAAGTGAAAATGAACAGTTGCAATCTGAAATAGATGAGTTGACTGCAGAAAGAGATGCACTTCTTGCAGAACAGGGTGCAGGACAGCAGCCGCAAGCACAAGCCCAGCCTATGGCATTTGGTTTTGCCGGAGCAAATCAGGGTGCGGCACAAAACGGTCAGCAGCAGTCAGGCGGATTGTTTGGCGGATCTTCTTTAAACGCATTTTCATCAATGATGCCATCAGGCGGACAAAATGACGGCAGATTAGCAGAAATTGAATCTGAAATAGGTTCGAAATCTTCACAAATTTCATCTAATACATCATCAATACAAAATGCACAAAATACAATTAACTCTAAAACAAGCAGTTTCAGCAACTGGTTAAATAATGTAAAAAATCAGGCAACAGAAGCAAAAGACACAGCTCAAAAGAATACCAATAGTGCAAACACTGCAGCACAGGTTGGTACATGGACGACAACTGTTGGCGGTTTGACAACCGGGGTTGGCACAACGATGATGGCATTTGTTCCGACTGCAGCACCAGGTGCTATAGTTGCAGGTGTCGGCGGCGGTGTAACGACTGTTGGCGGTGCAACAACAGCAGCCGCATCAGGCGCACAAAAAGACCTTCAAGGAATGGTGAGCGGCGCACAAACAACATTGCAAGGAACAGCCCAATTGGGACAGGCTCTCAATGCAAACACACCCAAAAAAGCATAACAAGTATAATTTATATAAATTATCTCAAAACACCTGATTTGTCAGGTGTTTTGTTTTTCTGAAGGTCTTCAAGAAAGCACGCTCCTATGACGCCTGAAAAGTCGCCGAGTTGTGCTTTTTTGAATTGCGTTTTTCCGGCAGGAATCGGCAGTGCTTTTGTTTTTGCTTTTTCAATTGTATCTATGTAAAAGCCGTCAACTGCCTCAATTAAACCGCCGCCCAGCACGATAAGTTCCGGGTTGTAAAAATTGATTACCGTTGCAATACCGTTAGAAAGGTACTCAGATGCTTCTGAAAGAACCTGTGTCACAAGTCTGTCTTTGTGTTCAAGAGCCTTTCTTATCATACTGGAGCTGATGGGCTTATTCTCTTTCATGAATTCCGTAATTACTGACGGATGTCCCTTTTTCAATGCACCTATTATTCTGGCTTCTATTGCCGTTCTTGAGGCATATGCTTCCAGACAGCCGTTGCCTCCGCATCCGCAGGGTCTTCCTCCCGAATCAACAATAATATGACCGATTTCTCCTGCGGTGCCGGTTGCTCCATATCTGATTTTTCCGTTTTCCGCTATACCGGAGCCTATTCCCGTACCTACAAAGATACATACAAAATTGTCAAAACCTTTGCCGGCGCCGAATTTCATTTCTCCAAGTGTTGCAATACCAACATCATTGCCGAGGTAGGTTGGAATATAGAATTCTCTTTCAAAAATTGCTTTAAGATTTAAATTTGCACAGTTGAGGTTTGGTGCGGAGATTAGTATACCCTTTTCTCTGTCTACCTGCCCAGGAGCGCCTATGCCGATTGAATCTATCTGATGACAGTCAAAGTGTGATGTTTCAAGCAGTTCTTTTATTGAAAGTTTTAGTTTCTCCAGAATACTTTCTGAGTCTTTTTCTCTTCCTGTTTTTTGTTTTATGGAATAAAGAACCTCTCCGTTTCCTTTATTTACAAGTCCGGTAAGGATTTTTGTTCCGCCTAAGTCAATTCCGATTGCATAGTTGGGCATATACGAGTGCTCCAATTGTCTGTGTCCTAATTGAATTATATCATCTTTTTATGATTTTGTTTCTTTTCTTATGCTGTATTCACATCCGCAGTATTGCTGGCGATAGAAGTTGTTTTGTTTTGCTATTTCCATTGTTTTTAAGAAACCGTTTTGTTTTTTGAAATCTTTCTCAATAAACGTAATTCCAAAATTTTCAGCAGCTTTTTTTCCAGCTTCAAAAACATTTTTTGAAATCTTGTGAGGGCTGACAGTAAGTGTTGTTGTGAAATATTTTATACCGAGTTGTGCAGCTTTTTGGGCGGTTCTGCTTAAACGGTAGAAAAAACATTTATTGCAGCGCAAGCCTTTTTCCGGTTCATTTTCCATACCTTTTATGTATGCATACCATTTTTCCGGTTCAAAATCGTCTATTATATAGTCATATTGCTTTTCTTCGCAATATTTTATAAGTTCATTTCTTCTTCTTACATATTCTTCTTCCGGATATATGTTCGGATTGCTGAAAAAGACGATAGGGGCGTATTCTTCGGACAAAAGTTCAATCGGATATGCCATGCATACTGCACAGCAGGCGTGAAGAAGAATTTTGTCTTTTTTTGTCGAATACACTGTTTTTATTTTCTTTCTCTTGCGCCGGCTTTAATCAGTTTTTCTTTGAGTTCTTCGTATGGAATGATACCGATTTTTGTTTCCATATTTATTCTCAAAGCCGGTGTTCCGTCTATTCCTATATCAATAGATTCTTTTATTTCTTTTTGAAGTTGTTCTTTTACTTTTTGAGACTCTGCATCTTCTTTCAATTTTTGTGTATCAAGTCCGAGTTTTGCAGCTTCTTTTAGAATTTCATCTTCTGATTCAAATTCTTTGTCAAAAAGCATGTTGTTCATTTCCCAGTATTTGCCCTGCAATCCTGCCGCTATAGCATATTTTGCCAGCAAACAGGAACCCGGGTGCATCTGGCTTTTCATTGTCGGGTTGCACTCCATATCAAGAGGCAGGTTGTGATGTACTACCTGAAGGTTTTCAAGCTCGCTTACCGCTCTAATCAGCATTGTATTCAGTACAAAACAAAACGGGCACTGGTAGTCGGTATATTCATGTACTACAAGTCCGGCTTTTGGATCTCCGAGTACATTGCCGGAAATTTTATATTCATCTCCGTTTGGTGTTGAATATGTTTTTATATCTTTTTGAAGTTTGACCTGCGGTGCAAGGACATTTGTAATTGTTGTATATGAAAGAATACCTATGGCGGCAAGAAGAACTATTACAAATGCTATTGCATATTTTTTGATTTTTAATGCATCAATAAAATCGATAAAACTTGTTTTGAATACCTGAAAGTAGTTTTCATCTGCCGGCTTTGCATACAGCCCTATGATAAGGTTTAAAATATAAGTGAAAAAGCATAAAATACATATTTTTTGAATTTCAAATATAGAAATACAAGCCAGCGACATAGAAATCAAAAATGCTATGATACCCAACGCACATATATAAGACTCTGGACGTTTAAAAACTTCCGCAAAACCGAATAGTTTAAATCCTTTGATTTCAATTTTTTGCAGTTTGTCAACATACGTGAAAAACAGAAATATAAAATATAAAAATAACCCCCAAAAAGCAAGAGGCACTCCAAAAAATTGAGAATGTCCGGTTTTTGCGACTCCGTCACAGTCTATCAGGTCATTGATTGAACAAAAACTGGACAATGCATATGGATTAAAATTTGCATCCATATATATGAATGATAGTTTTACTGATGTCAAAAAACCTATGAGAGCAAGTATTGTTAGAATTATTCGTTTTGATAGCTTCATGATATTTACCCGTAGTTAATTTTCCTTTGACTCTTTGGTCATCAACACAGATGATGACATTGCAATAACTGTCCAGAACAGGAATTGAACCTGCGGTCTAAAGAATATTGTATCAAACATTCCGTGAATCATCACACCCAGAATGACTAATATTGCAGCAGAAACAATTACCTTGTCAGCTAAATCATTTGAATTATTTTGCAATAAGAATTTAAATGCATCAATTAAAAACAGAATAAGAAATGCAGCAAATGCAATAAGAGCAAAAATACCTGCTTCTACAGCTATTTCCAGCGGAACGGAATATGTACTCAATGCATCAAATCCCGTTATCATATACAGACCGTATATTTCCCTGAAAGTTTGGTTGCCTGCGCCAATTCCGAGCAGCCAGTTGTCACAGAACATTTGCCATGAGGAATGATAAACGTTCATCCTGAATGATGTTGAAGAATCTCCTCTCAAAAGAAAAATAGACAAAAGTCTTTTTGTGATTTTGGGTACTGCAATGAGTACAAGTACAAGCAATCCTCCTATTGCTGCAACAGCCCTTTTGTACAAGGTTTTTAGTTTTTCCTGTCGGGAAAAATCTGTTTTTATAATAAGACCGGCAACAACAACAATACCGGCAAGAATTGCGCCAAGACCCAGATATGCACCTCGTGAACCTGTTACAAAAACTGCGAGAGCACAAATCAATGATAATGCACATCCAATCCAGAATAATTTCCGGATTTTTTTCACAAGAAAAATTGCTGTTATTCCTATAAGATAAGGTATTCCGGCAAGCAGGTATCCGCCCAAAAGATTAGGATTGTATGGTTTTAGTGTTCCATAAGCCCTTGCTATGGCATCTTCAGGATTTATGTAATTTGAATCCTGCCAGGTTGAAATCTGTTCAACACCAGCAAAATTTTGATAAACGGCTATCAATGCTTCTGCACTGCACAAAATACCTACCAGAGCAAAGATATATTTTATTTTGTTTTGGTTTGTTTGGAAATAGTTTACCGCACAGTAATAATAGATAATATAAATAACGGTTTTTAAAAATCCGTGTATGCTTTGAGGCAGCAGTGTTGAGTTTATTGTACTGATAAAACAAATTACAAAATAAACAAGAATTGCTGCATCCCAGCTTGTCATTTTTACTTTTGCACCACGCTTTGTAAAAAGCTTAACTATTGTCAAAAGTATTGTAATTATAGCAAATACCGCTATCTTTTCACTTTCAAAAAAAGTAGATGATATCAAGGTAAGACTTATAAAAAACAAAATTATTTCATCAATTTTGCTTAGTATAAGGCTGTTTTTGGTCAGTTCCTCGAATTTCTTCTGAAAAAATCCGTAAAAAGCATTTTTTATATCTAAGATTTTTGATTCAAGCATTTTTTGTTACTTTTTTTCTGTAGGTTGTTTGTCTGTTTTTTCTTCTTTTTTATTAGTGTTTTTTTCTGTCGGTACGGATGTGCTGTTTTGAATTTTTCTGATATCTCTCTGGAGTTTTTGACTTTCAACGTATTTGTTTATTGTTTCTACGTCTTTGTCTTCAAGAACCTGAACATTGGAAACCGTACCGCCTATACGATAGTTAAATCCTTCAAGAACGATAGGTATACCGATTTTTATTTTGTTACCTCCGACAACCGGTCCGTCTTTTGTAATTTTGGCATCATCAATGAGAGACACAACAAAGTCATACTGGGAAGGTTGTGAATAATCATCGACAACTATAAACGGCTGCTGAGGATATCCTGTCGGGATTAAAGTCTTTTTGGGCTGGTATACAACATCAATAATTTGGAGTTTTGTGTAAGGTACATTTCTGATAGTGATAAAAGACTCTTCTCCGACTTCAAAAGGAATTTTGCTGTCGGTTAGTGAGACACTTTTAAGCATTACCTGAAAAGCAATTTTTTTTGTTGCTTCAACAGGTGATTTAGAAAATTTGTTTTTTCCTGTTAAAACAAGCACTCCTGCCGCAATAACCGCAATTGCAGCAAAAATAATGATATAGTCAAACAGTTTAAGTTCTTTAATTTTCATTTTTTCTCCTCAGTAATTAAATTTTAATCGTGTAATTATCCATATTCATTTTTTGCAGACTCTTTAGCATTTCGTCAATTGTCGTTGTTGCGCATCCAAAAGAACGAATTACTATACTTGCGGCTATATTGCCGATGATTGCTGCATATTTTGGTTCTGCCCCAGAAGCAAGCGCCAAAGTGAATGATGCAACAACAGTGTCCCCCGCGCCGGTAACATCAAATACATTAGTTTTGTTAAATACGGGAACATCGGTATGGATGTCTTTTCCCTTTTCAAAAACAGCCATTCCGTCTCCGCCTCTGGTTAAAAGCAAGACCTTTGCATCCGTAAGTTTCAGTATATCCGCGCCGGCACTGTTCAGTGTTTTCTCATCTCTAATGAAATAGCCTACAGCTTTTTCACTGTCCGGCTGGTTTGGAGTGAGTGCATAAACCCCTTTGTATCTGTTCATGTCTTTTTGAACATCTGCTACAACTATTTTGTTATATTTTTTTGCTGTTGCAATAGTTGCTGCAATAATTCTGTCCGTCAACATTCCAATATTGTAATCTGACAAAATGACAGCATCATGAAGCGGTATTGCTTTTTCAATATTTTCAATGATTTTGTCCTCTATCTCAGCTGACGGAGCTTTTGAATCTACTCTGTCTATTCTGACAATCTGCTGAGTGACGGAATGAAAACTTGCTCCGGAAATTCTTGACTTCACGGTGGTTGTTCTTGAGTTGTCTTTTACCATGTATTCGGTATTTATGCCTGCCTCTTTAAAAGCATCCAGCAGCATCGGACCATAGTAATCATCTCCGTATAATCCCAATGCGGAAACCTTACCGCCGTTTATTGTCGCCAAATTGTGTGCAGCGTTTGCTGCCTGCCCGAGGATTATTTTTGTGTTTTCATGTCTGAGAATGAGGACGGGAGCTTCTCTTGAAATTCTTTCGGTATCGCCGTATACCATTTCATCAATGCCCATGTCTCCTATTATCAGTATATTGGGCTCATTAAGCTTTTTTATATAACCTTCTAATTTATCCTTGTCAAAACCAAACATTTTGTCTCCGTGAAAAATACTTCAATTTCTGGTAAAATTTTTAAAACTAATGTAGTATAATATATTTAGTTTAGCATAAAAAAAACTATACAAATCAACAGAAAAAACATAACCCAGAGGAAAAATGCCGGATAATCAGGACGGAAATAACGAAGATTTTCATAGTTTGGATTTCGATGAAAAAGTAGAAATTGAAAAGCTGCAGGCTACGATTAGAAGCATGAGCAATTTTACGGACGACTCGGAAGGCTTTTTGTCTCAGAGCCCCAAAGCGCTTATGGAAGGCGGTTCTTTTGAAAATCTTTCCGGTGAAGAGTTTGATCCGTATGCAGAAATTGAAAAACCTGTTGTCCGCAACAAGGGACCAAGAGCAAAGAAATTTGTTGTTATGGTTAATGCGGATAATGTTGAATATTTTGACAAAATTCCGATGGAAGAGAGAACAAGACTTTTTAATAATCTTTTGTCTGAGCACAGAAAGCAGATAAATTCTGCAAAACAAAAGGCTCATTTGATTAAATTTTCAAAGCATATGTTTGTAGGGATTATGACAGTCTTGATTTCTTTACCGATTATGTTTATTGTTGTAAACAAGTCTATTGAACTTACCATAAAAAACTATAAAGATGTTCAATACAACTTTGAAAAATTGTATGAAAGCCGGAACCCCGGAAGGTTTAATGCTGTAAGACGTACCGTATACTAAGCAAAAAGGTTTTTTGATGATTAAAGATAATATATTAGACACAAAAAAACTTGGGTCAAAATTTTATTTTGTCGGAATTTCTCTGGGGTCTTGTTCTGCAAATGAGACCGGAGTTGCCATTATTGACAAAAATTTGAATATTATTACCTTGGACAAACTTTTTTCTATGGAAGATGTCAGATTCTTCTTCAAGAGATTTGTCGGAAAACATAATGCAATAATTAATGTTGCCTTGCCGGAAAATCCTGTTATGCTTAATGCAAAATGGAAACTTCTTTCAAGAGAGTATCAGCTGATACAGAGCAATGATTTGATAAATCATAATAGCGAGTGGATTCAGAGATATTCTCATAGGGGATGTGATGTATTGTCTTCATTAAAAGAAGAAGGAATAGATGTTTTTCGATATGATATCCATGAACTGAAATCGTCGCTGGGGCTTTCTGGTGTGTATAAAGACAGATCCCCCGTTGACTGCAAGGCTCTTCAAAGTGCATTAAAGTTCAAATTCGGGTTTAGAGGGCTTCCTGCAAATATGCTGCCGGTTTCTCAACTCGAGGCTATTTTGGGTGCTTATCTGGGTATAATAATGGCACAGAATACAACAGGATATGACTGCAAAATCCGTGCTATGTACAAGGATATAGAAGTTATCGGGCTTGATTTGTAATTTTTTGATTTTGGGCTTTACAAAAAAATATCAGCATGTATTATAATAATTGTCGCTAAACAAAAGACATAACAGTATGTGATTTGGCGATTTTCAAAATCAATCCCGTGGGGGTTTAGCTCAGTTGGTAGAGCATCTGCTTTGCACGCAGAGGGTCAGGAGTTCGAGTCTCCTAACCTCCACCATTTAAAAAGAGAGCCGAAAAGGCTCTTTTTTAGTGGCTTTTCGCTCGTGATCTGCGTTTGCGGATTTCGAG
>CALVEJ010000042.1 GCA_944326535.1 Candidatus Gastranaerophilales bacterium
GGTATAAAAAACGACGGCATAAGAGAGAGAATTCTTACCAGCAACAATGGTTCAAAAAATGAAAATGCAATTGCTTCTATCGGCATTGCAAAAGCAAATATAAAAGATGATAATACAATCAACATAAATCTGATTGGGATTGCTTTTTTGTCAAGCAGAGTCAATGTTGTTAAACATAAAATAGACTATACCCCCCAAAGGACTGAAACGAACGTAAGCGGGCAAATACAACAAGATAATGCAAAAGCAAAGGAAACTTTAAAAAATAATGAGTAACTTTAGTATAAAGAAAGCAGTTATCTTTATCTTTTCAACTCTGTTTTTATCTTTGAGTTCCTTTTTGCTCAGAAATTTTCTGGTTACAAATTACAACAACTATGACTTTGGATTATTTAAAATTGATTATATAAAAAATTCTGGTGCCGCATTCAGCCTTTTTTCAACGCATACTTCTGCACTGGCTGTTATTTCAGCAGCTATTCTCTTTGGTGCAATTCTATATATATTCACCAATTTGGATAAATTTAAAAAAACAGATATTTTCTTCGCTGCGCTGTTATGCTCCGGAATAGTTTGCAACCTTGTAGAACGTGTATCAGACGGTTATGTTACTGATTACTTAAGGTTGAAATTTGTTGCATTTCCGATATTTAATATTTCGGATCTTTTTATTTGTGCAGGAGCTTTTATGATTATTTGTAATATACTTTTTAATAGCGATGACAAAAAAACAGTTTGATACATATATAATCGAAGATTCAGATGCAAATCAAAGACTTGATAGTTTTCTTGCAAATCTTTATGCAGAACACTCAAGGTCTGCTATTCAAAAGTTGATAAAAAACGGTCAGGTTCTCCTTGAAGGTCGGCAGGTAAAACCTTCTTATCTGTTAAAAACTGATGATGTAGTTAGTATTTCTACGGAAGAAATTTGTGATTATTTCATTCAGCCCGAAGATATATCTCTTGATATAAGATACGAAGATGAGGACATGCTTGTAGTAAACAAACCCGCAGGAATGCTTACACACCCGACATCAACAGAAAAGACGGGTACCCTTGTTAATGCTCTCTTGTACAAATACGGGGAAAATCTATCAAATTGTAATGGAACAAATCGTCCGGGAATTGTTCATCGTTTGGACAGAAACACACCAGGCCTGCTGATGATAGCAAAAACAAATGCTGCCTATGAGTTTCTTAAAACAAAAATGCAAAATAAAGAAGTTGTGAAAAAGTATTATGCCGTTGTCTGCGGTAATGTCGAACTTGACAGCGATACTATTGTGACAGACATCGGCAGACACCCTAAAAAACCTGAAAAAATGGCAGTTGTTCAATGCGGAAAACATTCGATTACACATTACAAAGTCATAGAAAGATTTCCTGCGTGTACATTCTTAGATATAAACATTGAAACAGGAAGAACACATCAAATCAGGGTTCATATGGCACATATAGGACACCCTATTGTCAATGATACAATGTATGGAGGGAAAAAACTGCCTGTAAAAACAAAAGAGCAAGTATTGCAGGCATATTCACTAAAATTTGTATCCCCTTTTGACATGTCAGAGCATACTATAGAGCTTGAGCCTGATGATGATATAATAAAAACATTAAATTACCTGAGGAGTAAAAAATGAAAAAAAATATAGAAAAAACTTTATATATACTTATAAATTTTGCAGTTATTGTATCTTTTTTAGCTTTTGTTTATTTTAATTTTGACAGAGTAATCGACTATTTCTGCTTTATTATGCAAAAGACATATACAACAAAACTGGTCCTGCTGTCAGCCTTTTTATTTGTGTGTGCATATATTTCGGGGTTCTGTATGTGTCTGTTATTAAAAGCCAAAACAGACGAACTTTGCAGTGCATATCAAAAAAGACATGAAAATATATCTGTTGAAAAAGATGAAAACCAAGCAAAAATAGCAGCTCTTGAGGCAAAAATTCAGACTTTGGAAGCAGCATTGGATTCTGCGCTAAGAGATAAGTAGATATATAGTGAATAAAAAGTATATACTGATTTATAAATAATAAAGCGGCTAATTCTTGAAAGCCGCTTTATTACTGCATATTTTAAGCAGTATATACATATTGTTAAGAAATGTTACACAGTATATAACAAATATAGCAATTTTCTATAACAATTTTTGTTTATATATATACGAGAGAAAAAATACCAAACTAGACAAATTAAATACCACTAAAAAACCTACCCGTATCACTAGACTAAATGTTTTAAGGAGAGAAAAAATGACAATTTCAGCAGTACAAGCAAACATTCTTTCAACAACTCTTTACAAGAGCAACTTAGAGTTTCAAATAATGAACATCAGCAACAAAAGACAGCAGATTGCATATCAAACAATGCAGTTGGCAGATGTTGACTGGGAAAGCGACCCGAGAGTAAAACAGCTTCAAGCTATGGATTCATATCTTGAACTTCAACAAGAAAACCTTGAGACACAGCAAAAATCAGCTGCAGCTCAACTCGAATCTTATCAAAAATTGCTTGACAACAACGTCAAGAAAGACTTTACACTTAATTTGAATGCATAATTTACCCGGGAATTATCCATCAAATAAAGTTTAAATACCATTTATTCATTTACCGTTACAATTACAGTTTTAAAATTGAATTAAGCTTTCTTCTTTGTTAAGATAAGCTCAATGAGAGCGAATATTTTTAAATCTTTTGAATTATTTTTATCGCAGCCGCTTAGTATTATTCGTAGCCGAATAATACAAATTTGTCATGTTGAAGCGAATGTTGCGCCTCAGGTTAGTAAAGTACAGTTCAATCTTTCGGACGAATCAGCACAGATAAATGTCTATAACAGTCCTGGTATGTACAATCTCTTAACAAATGTATTGTACAAAAAGAAAATGTTGTGCAGGGAATACAATGATAGTCAAAAAAGCAAAGTTTATAACTAGTTCTCCCAATTTGGCATTGTGTCCTGAGTTTGGAATGCCGGAAATCGCTCTGCTGGGGCGTTCAAATGTCGGGAAATCTTCATTCATTAACGGGATTACGAATAATTCAAAACTCGCAAAAACCAGTAACAAACCAGGAAAAACAAGGCTTATTAATCTCTTTGAATTTAATAAGAAATACATTGTTGCAGATTTACCGGGATATGGTTATGCAAATGTTTCAAAAAAGATGCAGGATGAATGGCAAAAAAATCTGGAAGAGTATCTCTTGAACAGAGATACCCTCAGACTTTATGTACAGTTTATTGATTCAAGACATGAAATTCAAAAAAATGATCTTATGATGCAAGAATGGCTCGAGTTTCACAATTTAAAGTCTGTTGTTATTGCTACAAAAATTGATCTTACGCCAAAATCAAAAATACTTTCCACCGTAAACACACTGAAAAAAACTACAAAAAGAGATGTTTTGCCTTTTTCAACTGTTGATAAACGATATAATGATGCAATAATCGACTATATAGAAGCAGCTATTCTTTAATTTGTATATCTTTCTTTAAATTTTCCGGAATATATTTTTCCCAGCCTTCATCAAGGTTTTTAAAGAAATTGTGTGCATCTATTACATCGTCATAACAGATTGCATCAGGTCCGTCTTGAATTTGCAAAGCAAGATCCTCTCTGTTGTGAGATGTATTTTCTTTTTCCTCGCACCCTCCCAACAGCGCAATGCCGAATGATTTCCCGCAATGCTGGCATACTATTTGCAGTACGGTTAGATTTTTTTCTTTTCTCAATACAAATACTGAATTTTCGTCAAAGTCTGCTTTACATTCAGAGCAGCACATATCGGAAAACAGCATATCAATAATTTTCTTGTTCATACAATCCTCATATTACTATAAATACTTGTGTTTCACATTTTATATAAACTTTTTATAATTTTTATTAAGTTTTACGCTAAATAGATGTTTAGAAATTTTTAAAGTGGGAATTATAATCATGTAATAGGTAATAGTTGTAGTTTAATAGATAAAGTAGGTGGCATCATGGAAATTTTAAGTTTAATTGCATTTGGCGGTTTGATGTATTTGTGCTTCATCACAATTCCTGAATTTATGGAAAAAAGAGCAGCACAACACTAATTTCCGCAAGGCAAATTTAGGTCTGATGTCCCTGATTCTTTGTTGAAGCAGGGACATTTTTCATGACAGTTATTTGTATAAAAGGTTCCCGATTTTGTTTTACAAAATCCCTTTTGTTGATGGAATTTCATCAAGATTATTTTTTGATACGGCAATTCTCAGTGATCTGGCAAATGATTTAAAAACTGCTTCAGCAATGTGATGAGGATCATTACCGTCAAGCTGTCTTATATGAACAGTCATTACTGCATTCTGAGCAAAACTTGAGAAGAAATGTGATAACAAAACAGTTGAAAAATCCGAAATTTTTTCATCAGTTATTTCAAGCGACAGTTTTGAATAAGCTCTACCTGATAAATCAACAGCAGAAAGGACAAGAGCTTCATCCATCGGCAAAATAAACTGTCCGTATCTGTTAATACCTTTTTTGTCCGCAATAGCCTCTTTCAATGCATTCCCGAGAGCCAATGCAACATCTTCTACAAGATGATGTTCATCCCCATCAAGTGATTTTGCTTTTATTGTTAAATCAAACCCTGAGTGATAGGCAAACTGCTCAAGCATATGCTTAAAGAACCGAAAATCCGTTTCTATGTTGTAATTTCCATTTCCATCTATATTCAAATCTATTGATACATTGGTTTCTTTAGTATTGCGTACAATTTTGCCTGTTCTCATTCTCTATATTCTCCAAAATCGTCTTTATATCATTGATATTGTTAATTACCTCCTTAGCTCCCGCCTGCAGAAGAAGTTCTTTTAATTCATCCGATTTATCAGATGGCGGAAGAACACCAACACCGTAGGCAGAAGGCATATTCAATGCACATTTTGCATCATCTACTGTATCACCAAAATATATTAGATATTCGGTCACAAAAGCTTTTTTTATCAAAAATAAGCCTTCTGTATCAGGTTTCTGCTTATCAGGAGGAAGATCATCCATAGTTACAACCTTATCAAAATAGTGCCTGATATTAAATTTGTTCAAAGTATAAACAGCTTCTGGTCTGGGTCTGCCCGTAAATACGGCAAGATTATACTTGCCGGAAAGTTCTTTTAGCAGTCTTTCATCAATTAATAACTTTTCAGAGTTTATTGATCCGCTGCCGTCTTTCCAGTACTGTCCCTGAAAAATCTCAACAATTTTGTCATAAGAAAATTTAAAACCTGATTGTTCAATAAGATATGATGTTAAGTCCCAGTCATTATTCAATCCGCCAAGTTTCTTTGCTTCCAAAATCTGCTCATTGGTCAAACGTTTGCCTGTAAAGTAATTATACGTGTATTTTATTGCTTCAAAATAAGAATTTGTTACATCAACCAGCACTCCGTCCATATCAAAGACAAGCGTTATCTTTGTTTTAATTAATGAAATTAACCTTTTTGCGGCGCTAAGCGTAGGTATGGTTATTCTCAAGCAAGTTTTTAGTACGTTAGTGTTTGGAAAATCCTTTACAATTATGCTGTTTTCTTTAAGCATATTAAAAATTAAATCTTTGTGTTTGCCAAAATCAACAAGCATAAAATTCGTATTTGATTTATATACGACAGCCCCGATTTTTGTAAATTCATCACTCAGAAATTTTTTTGCATTGTTAATTTCATTTACTACAAAATTAAGATATTGTTCATCATCAAGTGCAGCATCTGCCGCCTCAACCGCTATTGAGTTTACGTTATAGGGACTTAAAACCTTTTTTATATTTTTAATATTTTCAGGATTTGAAACTATATAGCCCAGTCTCAAGCCCGCAAGCGCATAATCTTTTGAAAAGGATTTGACAACAATTGCATTATCATAATTTGTGACAAGATCCACATTGGATATTCCCGAATAATTAGCATAAGTTTCATCAATTATTACAGGTATATCCTTACATTTTTGCAGTATTTGTACAATATTATCCTTTGGCACAATATCAGCGGTAGGATTGTTAGGTGTCGTTATAATAACAGCTTTAATAGACTCATCTATCGTCGATAATACTGACTCTATAGGATAAATCCACTTTTCTGTATAAGGAAGTTCTAAATACTGCGCACCTGCGAGACCCGCATATATTTTGGGCATTGCAAATGATGGTTTCACAGTAAGAATACGGTCATTTTTTGATATAAATGTATTTATTACTGCTGACAATGCCTCATCTGCTCCATTTGTAAGCACAAAAAACATTTGTTCTATATCATGTTTTTCTGCCAATTTGTCATAAAGTTTTCCGTAACACGGATATCGGCTTATTGACTCAGGAGTTGTATTTTTGATTGCACTCAAGACCTTAGTTGACGGTCCTATATAATTTTCATTAGAGTCAAGCTTCATATCCCAGTTTTCAGGATATGAAGCAATTTGATAACACTCAATATTTTTAATTTCTTCTCTTGGTTTTAGCATTATTTAACATAAAAGTCAGCATCTACATTTGCCTGCAGTTTTATTTTTCCAAACTCTACAGGCGTTTTTCCTGCAGTTGATGCAGATTTTGCGGCACCTGCATATACTGCTCTCGGTGCATATTGATTTGCAGGATAAATGTTTACTCTGATATTTTTGACACCTGATACTTTCTGATTAAGTTCCGAAGCGGTAAAGTTTGCAATAACCCTTGCGTTATTTATAGCTTCTTTTGCAAGTTCCTGAGCATATTGTTTTTCATTTTCAATAAAGAAGTTTAGGTCACTAATGCTCG
The DNA here is from genome assembly GCA_944326535.1 of Candidatus Gastranaerophilales bacterium. Classification (GTDB taxonomy): domain Bacteria; phylum Cyanobacteriota; class Vampirovibrionia; order Gastranaerophilales; family Gastranaerophilaceae; genus Limenecus. Next base: position 6,787 of record CALVEJ010000042.1, read on the forward strand.
CAGATTTGCATTGTGCAGCTGCATCAATAAGTTTTGAGACATTTTCAAGCTTTTTAGTTTTTACATAAATTGTATTTGTTGCAGTGTAATTTTGAAAAGTTCTTTTGCCGTTTTTGTCAGTATAATAGTTTGGTCTGAGTATAAAATTTTGAGTTTGTATTGAATCAGAACTTTCCAGCGACAAAATCTGTTTCAACGCCAAAAGCAAAGCCGATGTATCCTCTTTATTCACAGAAACTGCAGTTTTAGAATCCTTTGATATAGTTTGAACGGTAAATAAAATTGATGCTGTATCAGGAACAATCTCTTTTGATGCAGAAGCATTAACAGAAATGTATCCCATTGGTTTTTCAACAACTGTAATAGCCTGTGCATTTTGAGTAAAGAAGAATACTGCAGCAAGTGCAATAAAAAATACAATCTTTTTCATATTAACTCCATTTATTTGACAACTTACTTTGTTATTCTATCATTATTTTCACTATTATGGCTATCAAAATTTTCACCATCGTCGTGAATTCTGTTTTCTGGCTTGAGAACAGCTGTATTTGCTTCATTTAATTGTTTTAAAATTTCTTTAATTCTTTCTTCATTTCTGGGCATAGGTACTGTATGGCCAATTGAAATTGCAAAATTTCCCTGATTTAGAGCATAAACAGACAGAGCAATAATACACCAGAGCATTATTCCATGGAGCATGCTCATCTGAGGCATCTGTGTAAAATAAGATGCGGCAAAATTCCACAGTCCTTTGCAAACCCAGCCTGGAAATACGAGAAATCCTGCTATCAAGCATCCTATAATAAATACAGCAATAAAAATTCCTTTTAAACCGTTTATTCTTATAACATTAAATTTTCTGTTCATAATAAGTAATTACCCGTTGTCTATAATTATGTCTCCAGCATTTCATTAAATTGGGCTTCGTTTATGATTTTTACCCCCAGAGACTCGGCTTTTGTGTATTTTGAGCCCGGATTTTCTCCGGCCAGAACATATGATGTCTTTTTGCTTACGCTTGAAGAAGTTTTTCCGCCGTTTTGTTTAATCAATTGTTCAAATTTGTCTCTTGCATCTGACAGTGTTCCTGTTATTACAAAAGTCAAACCCGAAAATAGCACAGATGTCTCTGTAATTTGAGTTTCTTGCGGTTTTACTCCGTACAAGTCCAGATTTTTTAACACTATATTATTAAATGAATTTGAGAAAAAATCAAGAACACTAAGCGCAATTTTATCACCTATACCGTCAATTTCTTGAATTTGCTCAAAAGTAGCATTTTTCAGAGCTTCAAATGATCCGAATTTTTGTGCAATAAGTTCGGATGTTTCTTTTCCTACATGGCGTATTCCCAATGCGTTAATAAACCTTGCCAGCGGAGGTTTTTTGGAATTTTGAATTACAGTATACAAGTTTTGTGCTGATTTTTCTGCTATCAAATCAAGCTTCAAAAAATCTTCAACAGTCAGTTTGTATAAATCAGCCGGAGTTTCTACCATACCTTTATCAACAAGCTGTGCAACAATATTGTCTCCCAAACCGTCAATATCCATACAGTCTTTGGAAACCCAATATTCCAGTCTTGCTTTTACCTGCTCCGGACATCCAAGATGATTTGGACAGTACAAATTCACCTCTCCTTCAACAGGTACAAGCTTTGTTCCGCAAGAAGGGCAAAACTCCGGTGCCACAAAGGGAGACGGCGCACCCTTTGAATGCTCCGTTACGCATATTACTTTAGGTATAATTTCTGCCGCTTTTTTAATCAGTACTCTGTCGCCAATATTTATGCCCAATCTTTTAATTTCATCAAAGTTGTGAAGTGTGGCTCTTTGAACTGTTGAACCTGATACATAAACAGGATCTAATATTGCAACAGGGGTGACTGCACCGCTTCTTCCCACATTAACTTCAATATCTTTTACAACAGTTGAAACTTCTTCCGGAGGGAACTTAAAAGCCGTTGCCCACTTTGGTGCTCTTGATGTGTAACCGATTTCTGACTGCAAAGCAAAATTGTCAATCTTAATAACAACACCGTCAGTTGCATAATCAAGATTTTGACGCTCTTTATCCCAATATTTGCAGTATTCAACAGCCTCTTGAATATTTTTGCAAACTTTGTAGTTAGGGTTTACGTTAAACCCTTCATTTTTAAGAAAAGACAGCATTTCCGAGTGTGATTTAATATCAAACTCATTACTGTCGAGACGCCCGTAATAACTGAACATGGAAAGATCTCTTTCAGCAGTAATTTTGGAGTCCAATTGTCTCAAAGAACCGGATGCGGCGTTTCTTGGGTTTGCAAAAAGTTTACCGCCGGTTTCAAGCTGTTTTTTATTCAATTTTTCAAATGAAGTTTTAGGCATAAATATTTCGCCCCTGACTTCAAGTTCTTTGACAACGGATTTTAGCTTTTGAGGAATAGTTTTTATAGTTTTAAGGTTTTCTGTAATATTTTCACCCACAAAACCGTCCCCTCTGGTAACTCCTGTATCGAATTTTGAATTCAAATAGGTTAGAGAGATAGCCAATCCGTCAATTTTAAGCTCACAGACAAGCTGGGGCGGCTCTGACGTATAATTTTTGATTATTTTTTCATACCATACAGCAAGTTCATCATATGAATATGTATTGTCGAGGCTGTAGAGTCTGACTTTATGTTTGTGCGGCAAAAAACGTTTCTGCAGTTTTTCATCACTAAAATCGCTTCCAACACGCTGAGTCGGTGAATCTGCAAGCTTGTACTCGGGATACATTGTCTCAAGTGACTCAAGCTCTTTAAACAGTCTGTCATATTCAACATCAGAAACAGTTGGTGCATCAAGTTCATAATACTCTCTGCTGTACTGTTTCAGCAGTTTTGAAAGTTCCTCTATTCTATTTTTTGCTTCGGTAGAAATAATTCTTTTCCTGTATAATGTAACAGTAGTATTTTACAACAAAGCACGCTTTAATAATGAGTATTATAAGAAAAATTAAGGACTATTACAAAAGAGGTTTAAACTCAAATTTACTTTTTACAACCCCCTCTCATTCACAGGGTAATTTTATACCTGAAGACTTAAAATATGTATTAGGACAGAATTTTTACAACTCTGATTTTTCCGAAATTGAAGGTTTTGACAATTTGAGAAATCCTTCAGGAATAATAAAAGATATTTTGGACAAACTTACGGAGGTTTACAAAAGCAAGCGTACTTTTCTGCTGACAAACGGCTCTACTTCCGGGGTACTGGCGGCTGTTTTATCTCTCTTAAAAGACGGTGATCTTATTTTAACAGCCAGAAACTGTCATATCAGCGTGTGTAATGCTTTTATTCTTTCAGGTGCCGCTCCTGTTTGGATTATGCCCGAATACAACAAACAATGGGATATATATACGCAAGTAAATCCTGAACAAATTGAACTTAACCTGAATAAAAATCCAGAAATAAAAGCAGTTGTTCTCACAAGTCCCACTTATGAAGGGATATTTAGCGATATTTCAACAATAGCTCAAATATGTAAAAAATACGGAGTTTTTCTCATTGTTGACGAGGCACATGGTGCACTATTAAACTTTGGTGCATTTAAATCAAAACCAGCAATATTATGCGGTGCAGATATATCGATACAATCTCTTCACAAAACAGCAGGCGCACCAAATCCATGCGCCTTACTACATATTTCAAAAAATTCTTCGATAAATCCTGAGACTATTCAGTCAGCATTGAATTTGATAAATACGACCTCCCCCTCATATCCGCTTATGGCTGCAGTTGAGGGCACTGTTGATTATTTGAATTCACAAGCGGGTCGTGTTGCTGTTGAGAAACTTTTAAATTCAATCTCTGATTTTAAAACAGGACTTAATGAAAATATAACCTGCTATGAAGGAAACAACGATCCCACAAAAATCCTGCTAAAATTTAAGGGCAAATCAGGTTTTGAAGTATCGGAAGTTTTGAACAACAAATATAATATTGAAGAGGAGTTTTCGAATAATTTATCAATGCTTTTTATTACAGGTATAGGCACTGATAAAGATAAACTATATAGACTATCAAATGCTCTTAACTCAATTGCGAAAGAAACAGCGGATTCTGATAAGTTAACAAGCTCATCTGAATTCGATTATGTACTTCCCAAACCGGCTTTGCCGCTGAGAGAAGCCTATTTTTGCTCAATAAATCAGGAAAATATAACCAAATTAAATGCCAAAGATGCCTTGGGAAAAATTTCAGCACAAACACTGACAGCCTATCCTCCGGGTATCCCTATTATTATGCCGGGAGAAATAATTAACACTCAGACAATAGCGCTTGCTGAAAAGCTTTTAAATCACACTGTTTTTGCAGTTTTTAAATAAACTTTCTTATGAATACCAGATGACAAGCAACAACTCTGCTACGACCAACAACTATTTCAGCGGCAATATTTCTCTATCAGGCAATGATAGACTAAATGCAATTTTGGCAGGCGGTCAAAATGTTCCTTTGTACGCGAATTAATTTCTATTAAACAGAAAATACATATATGTAATACTATCTTCTATTCTATGTGGTATCATTGCACAAATAGGAGAATATTTATTATGTCTGAAATTTGTATATGGCTAATGCCGTTAAGTATTTTGGTACTATTTCTATTCTTTATTTTATTAGGTGTTCTTGCAGCAATAAATAAAATTAAAAATACAAATTATAATATTCCTCATACAAAAACAATTGTAATTGTACTTTTGGTTATTTTAGGGTTAAGCAGTGCCGGTTTAATTATGGAAAGCCCTGTAGAAAACACATCTGAGCCCGTTTCAATGACTTCACAATATACTCCGGAGCAAATAAAAGCCGCAGAAGATGTTATAAAAACGGCGCAGGAAAACGGGCTTGTTAAGGAAATAAAAAATACCTGTGCGGATGGTTCTACAGGTTGTTATTATTTTATGATTGATGAAAAAATATGGGCAGAACAAGCTAATTATAGTGTAAAAGATACTTTACTCAGTGCAAGTGAAGTATATGCTTCAAGTCAGAGTGATTATAGATTTTTTGAAGGCAAAGGCTATATGAGCGGCAAAAAACTTTATGATATTTGGGGCATTAAATAATGAAAGGATTAAAAATGGAATTTTCAGAAAAGATTGAGCAGCTTAAAGAACGAGCAACGGGTTTAAAAGACAGTCTCCAAACAGAAGAAGCAACAAAAAATGCTCTTGTTATGCCGTTTTTAAACGCACTCGGTTATGATGTTTTTAATCCTCTTGAAGTTGTGCCTGAATTTGTAGCTGATTCCAGACTTAAAAAAGATGAAAAAGTCGACTACGCTGTTATGAAAGACGGCAAGCCCATAATTTTAATTGAATGCAAAAAGGTTGATAATGATAAACTTGATGTCAAAAAACATGCCGGACAGCTATTTAAGTATTTTACAGCCTGCAAGGCAAAGTTTATTATACTCACAAACGGTATTGTTTATAAATTCTTTTCCGATATTGAAGAAACAAATGTGCTGGACAAAGACCCTTTCTTTACATTCAATCTTTTTGAATACAAAGAAAATCAGCTTGAGACATTAGCTGAATTTTGCAAAGAAAATTTTGACCTTGAAAAAGTATACTCTAATGCAGGAGATTTGAAATATATCAGACAATTTGAAGAAGTAATAGAAAATGAATACCGCACACCGTCAGATGATTTTGTACGGTATTTAATCAGTAAATCAGGAGTTTGTGACGGAAGAATAACAGATAAAGTTATAGAGAAACACAAAAGTACAACAGTTGAAGCTTTCAATCTTTTTATGTCAAAAGTTATGAAAACATCGCTAGATTTCAGCTTAGCAACGAAGCAGGATGAACAGGAGGACAAAAATCAGGTTGTTACAACTCTGGAAGAACTTGAAGGCTATGCGATTGTTAAAAGTATTTTGAATGGCTGCATTGATTTAAACAGAATTACATATAGAGATAATGCAAGCTATTGCAATGTTCTTTTGGATGATAATATAAGAAAAACTGTTTGCAGATTGTATTTTAATCGTTCTCAAAAATATATTGCATTTCTTGAATGTAAAAAAGAACATAGACATCCGATTAACTCTGTTAATGAAATTTTTGGATTTGCTGAACAAATAAAAAATAAGGTTGATGAAACTTTAGGCGCAAAAGCCTAAGCCCGATTTCCCCTGCCATACAATAAAAGTATGGCTAAAAGATTAGAAATAAAGCTATATAATGCAAAGATAATTTGATTTCTATTTTCTTTGCAGCGTAAAGAGTGTTGTATTCTTTGTATTGTCAGGATTTGAATTTAAATTGTATTCACCTAGTACTCTGAAATAATAAAATGATGGATACAAATTTTCATAATAAATTTTGAATTTAGGTGTAATTGCAATTTTGTTTGGTATTTTTAATGACAGTATCTTGTCCAGATAGGCAGACTTTTGCGCAAATTCTGACATATCATTAAAAATCTCAGCACAACAGAGAAAATTAATGGATACCGTTCTTGAAATATATTTTTTGATTATATCTGCTGAGTTTTCAACAAGTTCCGCTAAAAAATCTTTTGACTGCTCCAGATTAGTTAATACAAGATAAATTGAACCATCATCAGAACCTTTTGTTTTTATGTTTGGATTGTCTATTGAAGAAAGTATCTCTTTTTCTATTTCTACTCCAAACTTTTGTGTATCAACAGCAGATGCATTCGGGTTTGTTAGATAAGAAACTTTAGATTCAACATTTATTCTTATTTTAACCAGCATTAACGAATTTGCTTTTAATTCATCAAGAAAACTGTTGTGCAGCTGAGTATTTATTTTATTTTCAAGGTTTTTTCTATAATTTGTAACAGATTCTCTGAATTTTTTGTGATTATTTTCCATTGCAACAATAGTACAGTTTACAATATATGCAAGTACCCCGCAAACAATTGAGCAAAGAACAGGGAGTATTCCTATAATCTCATTGTGCTGTTTATTGGGCTTGTACCACCAGGAAAAAACGTCTATAACTCCCCATACAAATGAGTTTAGCCATTGAGGAAAACTGAATTTAAATGCAAATAAAAACCAATAAACAAATAATAAAACTGAAAGAGCAATAAGAACAAAAGAAACTATGGATAGAATCTTTTTTATTTCATCAAAAAATTTGTCAATCAGTTTAAAAAACATTTATACCTCTAAAATAATATTGTCTATTAATCTGACATTTCCTACTCTGGCAGCAATAGCACATATTGTCTTTGAATTAATTGTATCTGTATGTTTAAATGTGTCTGCATCAACGAATTCCAGATATTCAAGTTCAACATTTTTACTCAAATTTGTCAAGCATACATCAAACAGTTTTTTTGTATATTTTATACCTATTTTAAAGCTCTCTTTAATTGCAAACAGTGATTTACTTATCGTTAAAGCGTCAGTTTTTTCTGTTTCTGAGAGATATTTATTTCTTGAACTCAAAGCCAGACCGGATTCTTCTCTGACAAGAGGGCAGTCTATTATTTCTACCGGTATATTTAAATCCTTAACCATTTTCTTTATCAAAAACAGTTGTTGAATGTCCTTCATACCAAAACATGCAAAGTCCGGCTGCACAATATTGAAAAGCTTGGTAACAACGGTTTCAACGCCGTCAAAATGTCCGACTCTGGATTTACCGCACATTATATCTGTCAGTTCATAGGGCGGAACAACCATCGTTAAATCAGAAAATTTTTGCAAATTCGGATACATTTCATTTACAGACGGTGCAAAAATAATATCCACTCCCGCCGATTCAGCGACAATTTTGTCCTGTTCAAGAGTTCTAGGGTACCTGTCATAATCCTCACCCGGACAAAACTGTATGGGATTAACAAAAACTGATATGACAGTGATATCAGCGATTGAATGTGCTTTTTCCATCAATGATTTGTGCCCTTCATGCAGACATCCCATTGTCGGAACTAACGCTATAGACTTACCCTGTTTTTTATATTCTTTAATTATTTCTCTAATTTCATCAATTTTATTAATTACAACAAGACTCAATTTTTTCCATCTCCTTCAACTCATCCTCGCTCAGATGAAATATCTCAGTTTCATCGGGAAATGCACCCGATTGAACATCATTTATATATGATTTTGCAGATTCTGATATAACAGATTTTAAATCAGCATATCTTCTTGCAAATTTCGGCTTGAATTCTGAATACTTACCCAATATATCATCAGCAACAAGAACCTGTCCGTCTGTATATCTTCCGGCACCTATTCCAATAGTAGGAATATTAAGGTTTTCTGTAATATACTTTGCTGATTCCTCGGGGACCATTTCAAGAACAACGCAAAATGCGCCCGCTTCTTCCAATTTCTTTGCCTGATTCAAGATAAATCTTGTTTTGTCTGCAGATTTTCCCTGAATTTTGTACCCGCCCAGCACGTTTAGATACTGAGGCGTAAAACCTAAGTGTCCGACAACGGGAATACCGCTTTCGACACATCTTTTAACAACACTTATAAGGTAATCAGTGCCTCCTTCAAGTTTTACTGCAGAAGCACCTGCCCTGATTAATTCGCCGGCATTTTTTACCGCCTCTTCAACTGAAGAGTGATAGCTCATAAACGGCATATCAGCAACAACCAGACATCTTTTTGCACCTCTTGATACAGCAGCAGTAAAAACTCTCATGTCATTCATTGTTACACTGGTGGTTGACTCATAGCCAAGAACAACCATTCCGACAGAATCCCCAACAAGAATAGAATCTACACCGGCATCATCAAAATACTTTGCTGTTGAGCAGTCATATGCCGTCAGCATGGTGATTTTTTGTTTCTCTCTCTTCTTCTTTAAAAAAGTATTAACCGTAACATCTTTGAGTTTTACTTCGACTGACATTTTTCTTGCCTTATTTATCCTTTTTATCTTTTAGTTGCTTTTTATACCAGTAGCTGATAGCTCTTGCAAGTCGGGACGGGCTGTGACGCACATATTTTTGGTCATTTTCTTCATAAAGTCTTGTTGTGACAACATTTATATTTTTCTTTTTAATAACATCAATATCAACCTTCACAGGGTATGAATTTGCTTTTTCATAATCAGGTGAAAGGTCGTCCGGTAATGAATTGTTTACAAGTACAGCCTCAAACATATTCGGATATCCCGCATGATCAAGAATTGCCTGTACATGCTGAGAAGCAGTGTAGTCCGTTGTTTCACCGGGTTGTGTCATTATATTGCAGACGTAAATTTTCTTTGCCTTTGATCTTGATATAGCTGCAGAAATGTCTTTGATAAGGAGATTTGGTATAACGCTTGTATACAAGCTTCCTGGTCCCAATATAATCAAATCGGCATCTTTTATTGCCTTAATTACATCAGGAAGCGGTTTACAATTGGCGGGCTGAGTAAAAAGTCTTTTTATCTTTTTACCTGTCTCAGGAATATTGGATTCCCCTTCAACGATTGTGCCGTCGTCCATTTCAGCAGCAAGTTTCATATCATCAAGTGTTGACGGAAGTACACGACCTCTAATATTCAAAACCTTTGAGGATTCTTGCACTGCACGCACCATGTTACCAGTAATTGAGCATAACGCCGTTAAAAATAGGTTGCCAAAACTGTGACCTTCAAGTCCCTCACCCATCTTAAATCTGTATTGAAAAAGTTTTGTAACAAGATCTTCGTCATCAGCAAGTGCGGCTATACAGTTTCTTATATCTCCTGGCGGGAGAATACCCATTTCATGTCTGAGTCTGCCTGAACTTCCGCCGTCATCACCAACTGTAACTACTGCGGTAATGTTATTAGTAAGCTTTTTTATACCCTTCAACATGGTAGACAAACCTGTACCGCCGCCAATTGCAACGATTTTGGGACCATTATTGAGTTTTCTTCTTTTGTATAGCGACTCAAGCAGTGCATGTCTGTCTCTATCCTGATTTATGTCGAGTATTGAATAATTTGTCTTTTGCCAGCCGAGCATAAAAACATATGCACCCAAAATTACAAGTATTGCACCGAGCAGATCCTGATTAACCGTAACGGCAATATATTTGAGTATACCAACCGCAAAATAGACCGGTTTCATATTAAATATTACGCAAAGACCGAGCAATGCAATGATTGTTCCAATGATAATGAGCCCAAACCATCTTTTTACTTGAAGACCCGGCAGGAGCCATCCTGCATCTTTTGGAATTCTGAATTTGTAAGATATCTTTTTCAAAATAATTCTCCCGATATTCAATTGTCCTATTCAACCCATCCCGAAACCACTGTTTTGTTAAAATTAACCGGTCTTGGAATTACAATATCTGATGCTTCTTTAGCTATATCTATCATATTAGCACCAGAAAAATGAATTGTATCAGCATTAACAGAAATTTTAGTTCCGTCAGTGTTAATAACTTCTGAAGTACTTAATAACTCATTTAGTCTGTTTAAAATAATTTCTTTTTCTGACAAATCTTTTTCTTCATGATTTATTGAAGAATTGGCATATTGTTTTTCAATACATATCTCATGTGCAACATTTATTCCCGCTTCCGAAGCAGTTTCAGCCAGAACATTCCCGGCAGCGCCAAATAAGATAAACCACTTATTAAATTTCTTAACTGCTTTTGCTATTTTCAGCGAAAAATCCAAATTTTCGTAAGCAAGCTTGTACATAAGTCCATCCGGTCTGACATGTTCAATATTCAAACTATATGCCTTTGCAAAAGATGAGATTGCACCCAGCTGATACAAAACTATAGCTTCAACATCTTCATCAGAAAGTGACAGCGGGTCTCCTGACATATCAGGCAAACCGATAAGAGCGCCTATAACTTTGTTTTTAAATTTGCAATGTTCAATAGCCCTTTTTATGATGACAGGGGTACCAGAATGAATACCGCATGCAACATTGACGGAACTCATATATTCCATCAATTCAAAGCTGTTTTCCAGATCGGAAAGCGAGTTTACATCACCCAGATTGCAGTCTGCATCATTCCTTTATATATCCTTATTTCTGATTAAATCTTTTACCTACTCCAAAT
>CALVEJ010000043.1 GCA_944326535.1 Candidatus Gastranaerophilales bacterium
ACTTGCCCAACAAATATTTCCAGTCGTCATCCTGAGGATGAAATCCGAAGGATCTTTATTGCATTAGATTCTTCGCTCCGCTCAGAATGACGTACAGTCCAACTCACTAGACAAAGCATAGTATATTTCAAAACTCAACTATTTCCTTCCGGATAAAATTAACCATATGGTCAATATAAAAATCCCATTCATTTAACCTCGTGATTGATGTTTTTGTCATGCCCCATCAGATATTATTTAGTTACGAACTATATTCTGTTACACAGCAGATTACCAAATAGAAAGAGTGCTCTGCAGGACAAAACGATTGATATTGTTTTGAAAAAAAGAAGAGTTCGACGAGTGAGGAACAACGGAAGCACAGAGCAATAACGGTTCCGAACGCAAAGAAAAACTAAAAAGAGTTGAGTAAAAACCTTATTGGGGAGTATTGGGAAATAGTATGAGAAGTATCGTAAAATTCACTACAAAATTATCACTTGCCGGATTGGCTTTGTGTCTTTCTATGACGACTGCATTGGCAAATACGCTTTCAGAAGTTGAAATAAACTCTCTGGAAACAGGCTATGGAATTGTCTTAAAAACAGATGAAGCAGCACAAATGAAAAAAGTTGTTTCTTCTAATGACAAAATGACAATTGAATTGAAAGATGTCTCAGCATCAGAAGATATCAATACAGTTTACAACAATGTAGTAAATATAGACAACGTTACGATTACTCCTATTTCCAAAAACGATATAAAAATAGTTTTTAAAGGAAAAGATGTTGCAAACAGCAAAATTTCTTTTGAAACAATAAAAGCCGATGCGGCAGTGCCGGTACTAAACAAATCGCAGGACTCTATCGAACTCAGCGCACCTGTTTCCAGCTACACACCTGTTTACAATCCGGAAGATTTTGCTGTTGAAGAAGTTGACCAAACAGCAAACCCTCAGCTCAATGAAGTTTTAACAAAAATGCATATCTCAAGAGAAATGCTTGTAACACTAAAAAGATATACAAAAGCGGCAATAAACAAATTGAACAACGCCGTACACGGTGACATAAACTTTATGACTCTCGCCGGAATTATTATCGTAATAGGAGCATTTTTGTTTAGACCTGCAAAAAGACAAGTTCCGGCTCAAAGAAGAGAAAAATCTATCGGTATTGAATCCAGAGGAAATATAGAACGAGAAATCGGACTTAACCGTTCATTGACAGACAATATGAATCTCGGCAGAACATCCGTTCCTTCCGCAACAAAAGCAGGCTATGGAATGAGAGCATACCAGCAAAGCCAGAAAAACCCATATACAACTGCAAACACATCAACAAACGGTATTTCCGGCATAGCAAGAAGAAAACCTCTTTCTGCAAACGCTCCGTTAAAAAGACAAACACTTAACGCACAGCCGATTACAAGAGAGTCAGCACCAATTAAACAAAACAAAGCAGCACATTCTACGGCTTCGCAAATGCCAAAAATGAAACAGCTAAAAAACACAACACCTGCAATTCAGCCTGTTTCTCCGGCACTGGCGAAAGTAAAAGCCAAAGCACAAGAAGCTGTACCGTCCGATCTTGATAGTATGAAATTTTTGGAATCCATTACAAAAATTTATGAAAACAGCGGAAGATCCGATCTGGCAAAAGGTTTAAAAGATAACTTAAAAAAAGCACAAATGACACATATGTAGCACAAAGTCGTCGTTAACAAATGTGCTCACAGACAGATTTCAAATTTCGCTTAGGTTTATCACGGAATTTGCACAAACAAAAGCTATATTAGAGAGAAAGAGAAAACTAACTAACCTAACTTAAATTAGACGATACTCAACAATATGCGGAGCAGAGGACTGCTCCTTTTTTTTGTCCCAAAATCTCTCACTCTCTTGACTCCGTCTCATTTGCATAAGACAATAGTATCAGTATACAAAAGACTTTTGGGGAAATATGTTCGACTCTTTATCAGATAAATTACAGGAAATTATAAGAAAAACATCGGGAACCGACAAACTGACAGAAGAAAATATGTCAGATGCACTTAGAGAAATACGCCGTGCTTTGCTTGAAGCCGATGTAAACCTGCGTGTTGTAAAAGCATTTGTCGCATCTGTCAGAGAACGAGCCGAAGGAGAAAAGGTTGTACAGGGCGTTGACCCGGCGCAGCAGCTCATCAAGATAGTTAATGATGAACTTGTAAAACTCCTCGGAGGACACAATGAGCCTTTAAAACTGGACGGTCACCCGTCTATTATTATGATGCTGGGGCTTCAGGGTTCCGGTAAAACGACATCAAGTGCAAAACTGGCAGTAAAACTCAAAAAAGAAGACAAAAATCCTCTGCTTGTTGCATGTGATGTATACAGACCGGCTGCGGTTGCACAATTAAAAACTCTTGGAGAACAAACAAAAACAGAAGTTTTTTCTATAGAAAACTGCACGGATGTCCAAAAAATTGCGAGAGATGCAATTGATTATGCAAAAAACAACGGGTTTAATGTTGTTATTCTCGATACAGCGGGAAGACTGCAAATTGATACACAGATGATGGCAGAACTCCTGATTTTGGACAGAACAATACAACCTCAGGAAAAACTGCTTGTTATAGATGCTATGACGGGTCAGGAAGCTGTTAATGTTGCAGAAAACTTTAATGAACAGCTTGAAATTACCGGTCTTGTTCTGACAAAGCTTGATGGTGATTCCAGAGGCGGTGCGGCACTAAGCGTTGTATATTGCACACAAAAACCGATAAAGCTGACCGGTGTCGGTGAAAAACTTGATGCACTGCAGGACTTTTATCCGGACAGGATGGCAACAAGAATTCTCGGAATGGGAGATATTGTTTCTCTGGTTGAAAAAGCACAGGAAAACTTTGATGCAAAACAGGCAGAAGAACTCGAAAAGAAAATGAGAAAAGCTGAGTTTTCTTACAATGATTTTCTGGGTATGCAGAAACAAATGAAAAATCTCGGCTCTATTGACCAGATACTGGGAATGCTTCCTATACCGGGACTAAAGAAAGATGACCGCCAAACAATTGCACATGAAGGCGAAAAACAACTGAAAAGAATTGAAGCTTTTATTCAAAGTATGACTCCTGAAGAAAGAGACAACCCTTCTTTGATTAATACAAGCAGAAAGAAAAGGATTGCAAAAGGCTGCGGAATGGAGCTGCATGAAATCAATCAGTTTATCAATCAATTTGATCAAATGAGACAGATGATGAAAGGCTTTTCAAAAATTTCCGATAAAGTAAAATCCGGAAAGCTAAAAATGCCCAAACTGCCAAAAGGATTTGGAAAAAAAGGCGGGCTGCCTTTTTAAATTGATATATAAAAAACAAAAATCCGGAGAATATCAAACTCTCCGGATTTTTTATATAACTTATGCTATTACCGGAGCAACATATGTTCTTGCGCCAAGCTCCTGATCTATCAAAAGCAATGCATTTGCATCAGAACCGATAAGTTTTAGTTTTGCACAAATTTCAGAGCAGTTTGCTTCTTCTTCAACCTGTTCTTTTATATACCACTGCAAAAACGAAATTGCAGCTCTGTCTTTTACTTCTTCCGCTACATCAACAAGTTCGTTAATCAAAGATGTAACGAGTTGTTCGTGTCTATAAACAGCTTCGAAACATTCCAGAGGAGAACTCCACTCAAACGGAGGTTTGTCAATTGTTTCAAGCACAACTCTGCCGTCTCTGGATATAAGATAGTCGAACAACCCCATAGCATGAGCATTTTCTTCCTGCACCTGAACTCTCATCCAGTTGGCAAAGCCCTTGAGTCCAAGATTTTCAAAATATGCAACCATTGAAAGATAAAGGTTTGATGAATACATTTCATCTTTGATTTGCTTGTTGATAGCAGCTTCCATTTTTTCTGATATCATTTTTCTACTCCTTTTTTCTATTCATTTTTTGTCTCTTTGTATTCAGACATCCACAATCCGTGAATGTTACAAAGCTCCCTTGCAACCACATTGTCGCAGTCACATTTCAATTTTAGCACAGGTTCTTCACTTGGATGCAAGTACTTTCTTTTAACAAACCTTTTGTCCGGTGAATTTGTTTCGACAAACATAATATAGTGATTTTCTTCCATCGGGTGAGGAACAGAGCCTATTTTTATTTCAAAACCTTCGTCTGTTTTCTGTATGAAGGGGACATGTTTTTCCCCTATCATTTCTTCGGAAGGATTATGCGCTTTTACTTTTTCCATCGGCTGTCCGCAGCAGACAAGCTCCCCGTCTCCGGGCAAAACCACTTCCACAAAATTTCCGCAGATATTGCATTTGTAAAATTCAAGAATTTCTGTCATATAGCCGCCTTTCTTTCTCATTAATCCAATTTATTATAATTTTAGGGCTGAAAAATTTTATTCCCTGTCTGTATAAATATGTGTTATATTTGTTCTGGATATGAATAGACGGTAAGGAATTATGACAAAGAAAAAAGCACTGGTTTATTTATTAATATTTTTGGTTCTTGTTAGCACAACAGCAGTTTGGAAACATTTTTATCTAAAAAACCCCGCAGCACAATTTCCTGATGAGTGCAAACTTGTAATAGCACCGTCTTGCCAAACTTATATCAACAAAATATCAAAAGAAAAAAAATATGATGAGGTTATAAAAATCCAAAAAGTCAGAATAAGCGAAAATGAAAAAATTCTGAATGTATACAAATGGAAACTATCCGACAAAACGCTTTTGTTCAAAACAAAAAAAGAAACTCTTGAAGAGCTGAAAACCTGTATAGACAAACCCTGCTGCAAAAGAGACCTGTTTTTGCTTGGAGCCTCTGACCTGACAATAAGAGATATAGTTTTTGATTCTCTTATTGTTGCAGAAATAGAGCTAAAAGAATTCAACAATGAAAAAGCGGCACTAAAAACACTCAGACATGCAAAAAAAGTTGTTAAAAATAACAAATATTTCTATGCAAAAGATGCCGCAATAAATGCTATAGATATGCAAATTGCACAGATTGAACCTATTAAAAACCCCGAAAAGCAGACTACAGAGAAATAGCCTGTCTTATTGCTTCAATCATACTGGACTCATCGGCAATGTTTTTTCCTGCAATATCATACGCTGTCCCGTGTGCAGGAGAGGTGCGTATAACTTTCAATCCGACCGTCATATTTACGGTCTTTTCCATTGCCAGTGTTTTTATCGGAATCAAGCCCTGATCATGATAACAGGCGCAATAAACATCATATGGCTGTTTTTTATCATTTAAAAAAGATTTTGCAGCTTTGGCAAAAAGTGTATCCGCCGGTTTTGCAGCTGAAACATTTATTCCCATGTTTTTCAATATTTCTATTGCGGGTGCAAATTCTTTTATTTCTTCATCCCCGAGAATACCGTTCTCGCCGGCATGAGGATTCAAAGAACAAAGTGCAATTGAGGGGTTGTCTATTTTGAATTTTGTTTTCAATACGTTATTTATTCTTTGAACTTTTTCTATCAAAAGCTCTTTCGTTATTTTTACATCTTTCAACGGCAAATGTCTTGTCAAAAGAAGAACACGAAAATCACTGCATACAAACAGCATTTCCGCTTTTTCTCCGCTGTCAAAATCAGCAAGATTTTTCTCAAGAACTTCTGTTTGTCCTGAATAATTATGTCCTGCCAGATGCATAGCATTTTTCGAAACCGGAGCCGTCACTATAGCCGAAACTTTACCGTCTTTTGCAAATTCGCAAGCTTTTAAAAGACATTGATAAGAAAATTCACCCGCCTCTTTTGTTTCAGAGCCGTATTTTAGCCAATTTTTTTCAAAAGGTACTTCCTCAACCTCAAAATCCTTTTCCAATCCTGATAAAAGCTGCTTTGCACCTATCAAAATAACCTGTTGAGGCGGAATATCCATTTTATTTAAGGCTTTTATAGTAACTTCCGGTCCAATGCCGTTAAAGTCACCGAGCGTAATTGCCAGTTTTTTATTACTCATGGTGTTCAAAGTATTTTATTATGTCAATCAAAGTATTTGAATTTCCGAGATTTCCGGATTTTGTAACAATCCACTGTGCCTTTGAATCAAGACAAAGAGGAATAGCCGGACATATTGCATCTATAATCTGAAGATTATTGCTGTTTATGGCTTTGCAGCATTTAAAAGATGTTTCTCCCCCGATAGTAATAAGAATAGCATCTCTGTTGAACAAAACTCTTTTTGTAAGAGCAGCAAGATAATCACCGATTTTAGATATAAATTGATTTTTTGATATTTCATTTTCAAAAAGAATTTGAGAAATTATTTTTGAATCAACTGTAAGATTGGATGTGTGTACAATGACAACATTATCTTTAACCAAATTTTCAGAAACCCTTTTTACAATATCATCCGTGACACCTTCAAGAATATCTTCCATTTTCAAATCTATAGAATAAGTGTTGTCTATATCATCATCATCCTGGAGCTTTTGTATCTGACCTGCCGTAACCTGAGTTGCACTGCCCGACACAATAAGTTTTGGCAGAGAAGGAATGGTTTTTTCTTCATGCATGGTTTCTTTTTCCGGAAGCCAGATATTCCCCAGAACCTGAGCACAACCCGCCGAACCGCAGGGTAATATATTGTATGAACTTTTCTCCATCGCCAGTACAACCTGCTCAATATCGGTAACGGATATTGCATCCACAACTATAAGTTTTACACCGTTTTCAATGAGCTCATTCATTTTTTTCAGAATAGGTCCTGCGCCTTTGATTACCGTTCTGAGTTCTATCAAATCAACAAGGTCATCCTGCTCATTTTGCAATTCCTGTCTCAATATGGTCGGAATATGAGACTCATATATAGGAAATCTCGGATCTCTGGCATATTCAGTTCTTTCTATAGGTATACCTTTCAAAAGATGGTAGCCGCCTATTGTAGTTCTTCCTTCCTGAGGAAAAGCAGGAATAATAACAGCTGCATCCCAATCAAGAACATCCAGCATTGCAAGCGCCTCTACCGCTATATGCCCCCTGAGCGTAGAATCCATTTTTTTATAAAAATATTCTACATTAAGATTTTCCGAAAGAACTTTTGCCGCCTGTTTTACCCTTTCATATGCGGCAGGAGCCTCAATATTCCTTGTTTCAGTCGGAATTGCCCAAACCTGTGTATTTGCTTTGTTTTCAGGAAACAACGAATAATCCAGAACAATCTGTGTATTTGCACCTCTAAGGTGAAACTGCAATGCTGTATCATCTGCACCTGTCAGGTCATCTGCAATTATTCCGATATTATTTGAAACAAACATACCCAATCCCAAATTTTATTACTGCTGGTCTGCTCTTGCAGATGATAACAATCTCAGATTTGATGCACGTACAAAAAATCTTTCTTTCTGAGCACCGGAGGCATCTGTCCATTTACTTGATGCAAGTCTGCCGTCAATAGCGACAAGCTTTCCTTTTTTCACATATTCACCTGCAACTTCTGCAAGTTTATCCCACAATTCAATATTAAACCAGTCAGTAACTTCGGCTTTTGTTTTCGAATCCCATCTGCCGACAGCAACAGAGAATGTTGTTTTAACTTTTCCGGATTCAAAATACTTCATCTCCGGATCCTGTCCGGCACGACCTACTATTACAACTGAATTTATCATTTAGACATCCTTATTATTTACTTTGAACACATGCCATTATAGTTTAAAAATACAAATGTTGCCAATTATACAAATAAATTGTTAAGATTGTAATGTTGTTCGAGAAAAATTCGTGATAAGGAGCAAAGCGACGTGAACGAATTTTTGGAGTGACACATTGAAAAGGTGAGCAGTTGCTGGCTGCTGTCATCGTAATCAGACTGGCACGCCGTGGGTGAAGCCCCCAGTGCCACTACGAAGGAAAACGGTGAGTTTTCCGTAGTGTCTGATTACAAGACAGCCGGCAGCAACTGCGATACTAGATTAGATAGATACGCTAAACTCAACAATAAAGATGAGTTCAGCTGTTAATGTCGTTGTTATAATATATTCATCACAAAAAGGTGAAAAACCAATGAAATGTCCAAATTGCAAAACCGAAATAGGAGAAAATGACCTTGCCTGCCCGAAATGTAAAAAAGTTTTGAGGCTCAAATGCAGCAACTGCGGCAATGTCACAAAAAATACAGTTTGCGAAAAATGCGGTTCTGTAATTCTCAACAAATGCTACAAATGCGGTAAACTTAATTCAACGGCTCTAGAAATATGCCAGAATTGCGGCATGGATATTAATGCAAGCATAGGATTAAGAGAATCCGTAATTGAAGAATTTGCCGTTCTGACTATTGATATTACAAACTTTGATGATATAAAATCAGCTTTTAAAAGTGAAAAAATAAAAAATCAGTTCAGGACAAACCTTTATTCACTGATTAAAAAAACAGCTTATCAAAAAAAGCTGAGAACACAGTTTTTGGACAACACCTTTATTATAAGATTTTGCAAAGACTACAGCTTTGTTGAGTCATGCAAATCCGCCATTGATTTTTCTATTTTTGTTGCCCAATCAATTACAGAAATAAATCAAAAGCTTTTTGATGCAAAGGGAATTGCCCTAAAAGTACAAATGGCAATTCAAAAACGAGACATATACTCAAAGCCCTCTGACTACAAATCGGGTGTTAATATAAATGTTGTTTATTCATCCAGCGGGGTTTCAGCTGTTTTTAACAATATTGAAGCAATTGTTGACTCTTATGTATATCAGGCAACAAAAGACGAGTATCCTTATCAATCTTTGAGTGCTTTATACATAAAAAATCAAATGGTAATGTTCTTTGAGTTAGTTTTACAAAAAATTATAAAACTTGAAAAAAAGAAAGACCTAAAAGCCGTCGAACTTCCAAAATATGCTGACTACGAACCGGAAGAAGACACGGATGAATCCGTTTTGATAAACTTCAGCGGACTAAACTGTACTTTCTTAAAGACAAAAGAAGAATCGGTTATTTCCGAATTAAAAAAAATAAAAAATAAAAATATACAAAATCCGATAGTTTCGCTAAAAGGAGACAAAAGAAATGTAAAGCTTTCAAACATTTCAAACAGCTCTCTTGAAGAAATTTTTGAAGGATGCAAAGTTATCAGATTTTCATGTTTTGACAGAAACAAATACTGTGCTTACGGCTTGTTAAAACAGATAGTACTGGCATATTACAATATTAATGAAACAGAAAGTCTTTTAAATCCTCAAAATACAGACAGTCTTGTAACTGACAAAAATCTAAAAGATTTGATAAATATGTCTCCTACAAATAAATCTCACCCCGAAGATGTGAGATTTGGATATTTTGAGTCATTCAGAGACTTTATCACGGCAATACCTTTTAAAACTATATTTGTAATCGAAAATATTGAATATATAGATGAATGCTCGCTTGAAATTTTAAAATACATTGTAGAAAACAAATTTTTGGGAAATACCGGATTTTTGGTATCAAATTCAACAGATTTTTCTCTGCACAGAAAAATCCCCAAACTGATGACATCAAACAACTACTTTGAAATTGAACTTACACCTTCCGCAAACAAAGTCATAGTCACCAATTTGATAGATAAATTAAAAAACATAAAAGACAGTTTCTTCCTTGAAAAAGTACTCGAAAACACAAAAGGCTCGCATCTATACTTTGATCAGGCTGTTAAATACCTGCTGGATGACGGAATAATAGAGTTAAAAAACAATGTATACAACATTAAAGAAGAACGAATGATTGTTATACCCAAAGATATTGATGAACTTGTTCAAAAAAGAATTCTCCATCTGCAATATCTTGAAAACAGCTTCGAACTTTTTGGTCTTATGCTATTGATTGGGGAAAAAGTTCCTCTTCAGCTTATACAGCAGCTGGGAATACCAAATTTTGCAAAAATATTAAAGTATCTTGAAGAAGAAGATTTTGTCTCACATTTGGAAAACAAGGAAGTGTTCATAAAACATTACAACCTTTACAAGCAGAACTTTATTAACATCTGCGACAAAGACAAATTGAAAGAACTTTCAACAATACTTCTTGAAAAAATATATATTAATATAACAGCGCCCAATGTAGTCAAAGCTGAGCTTCTGGAATACACAAAACTAAAAAAAGAAGCTTTTACACAATGGCACTCTCTTGCTATGGTATCAAGCCAGCTGGGAGACTTTTGCGCATATTTAAACTGCACAAACAAATTCCTGTCTCTTGTAGACAATGTAATTGATGAAAATACAGACAAAACAATCGACCAGATAAAAATGGATGTATATTTTGAACTGTCCTTGATGCTGTACAAATATTATCCCGACAAAATTATGAACTTCCTTGAACTGTTTCTGGACAAACTGGAAAAAGAAAAAGATGACCCAAAAATTCAAGAAATTGCAAACAAACTTGTTCAAAGCTGTATCCTGAGCGGAAACTACAGAAATGCTCTTGATTACATAGGCAAAATCATTTCTCGAATGCCAAAGAGCAGCTTCAATCCCAATGACAAAAATTTCAACATAAACTATTTTCTTGTAAATCTTGTCACGCTTGAAATATACTTCAATCTGGGAAGACTGAATGAATGCATTGAACTTGGCGATGAGCTTTTCAAAAACATTAATCCAAAAACGGATCTGGAAAAACTTTTGCCGGAAAATCTTTCAAAAAAACAATTTGATGATGCAATATTAGATGCGCTATTTTTTATGAATGCATCCTGCATAATTCAATTAAAAGATGACAGAAAAGAAAAACTCACAAAAACTATAGAAAAACTTCCGCAGAATTATTCCTGTTTCACTCTGCTGGGGCTTTTATCCGATTTAATTGAAGGCAAAAACATTACACCGGCTCTGTCTCAAATAGCGAAAGCGGGATTTAATGATAAATATTCAGAAATTCTGATGCCTATTATACAGGGAATCATTGCGCTAAAAGAAAACAATTTTGATGCTTTAGGAAATTACATTTACAATGCAAAAATAAAAGCAGCGGATATGTATCTTCATCAGTTCAAATATTTCTGTGATCTTATGATAGGATATGCATATCTGAACCTTGGAAATATAAAAAAGGCAAAACAAATATTCTACGATGTTCTTGATATTTCAACAGAAAAATCAATGAAAAATACAACTTATATGAGTTGGTTCTTGACTGCAAAAGCTGAATACGCCGACAAAAACACAGGTATCGCTGCAGAAATTCTTGAAAATTCGATACTAAAAATGGAAAAAGACACTGACGTCTCCGTTTTGTTTATGATTCTTTTTAAAGCTTTGTCTTCAGAAATAATTTTAACAACAGGACAAAACAAACATTTTGAACAGGCTCTCTACAACTGTGAACAAATATTTGATATGTCCGTCAAACACAAAATATATTTGTATCTCCCGCAAATTGCAGATATGCTTATGTTTATATATAATCAAATATTGTCATCCAATCAGCCAAAAGAGACAACGGAAATTATACAGAAAAAAATATTAAATCTTCAGCAAACAATGACATCAATATTTAATATTTCAGAGAAAAAATAGAAAAATGAAAAAATTCTTAAGCACAATAATATTCTTTATCCTGTTTTTGGGTATCAACAATGCCGTTTTGGCACAGCCAAAAACAGAAAGCAACAACTACCTTTCAATCGAAAGAGAATCTAAAATCTTAAAAAGCAGGTTGTCAGATATTTACACGGGATACGAATATAAAATTAAAAATATTTATAACGAACCTGTTCTCATAGAAAATATAGATATATGGAATAATGCAAAAGCACAGGTAGCATACCTTTCCGTGAAAAAATCAAATTCTGAAACCGCAAAACAAACAATGCAAAAAGGAATTCAATACGCACTTCCTACACTCACTACATCTGTCATTGTATCAGCAATAGCTGTACCTTTTACGGTAATGAACAACAATATGAGAAACAAAGGTGCACTGAGCGAAGCAGAACGTTTTGACTCTGAACATATAACAAACTATACCCTAAAACCAAATCAGGAATTGACAATCAAAACTTTGGCAATAAAAAAATACATACCGCTTATACGCTTGTCATTCAAAAACCCGTTGACCGATGAAAAAATGACACTTGAAATGAACTAGATATTGCCTATACCTATTTCTGAAAGAATATCCTGGAAATTTTTGCACAAAACTTCTGCGAAAATCATCGGGTCAATTTGAGTAACTGCAACCGCAAGCAGATCATCAGGCAAGTCATCAACCATTTTTATCAAATCTTCCGGTTCAAGTTTGTTCATGTTTTTTACAATTTCCCCTTTATCAAGCTGCCTCAACGGGAATGTAAGCGCATTTTTTGAAAATTCCATCAGCAGTTTAGGGTCTTCTTTTGTCAAATTCAAAATCAGAGCACTTTTTTCTTCAAGCTCAAAACATTTTAAAGCAGTCTTGAATTTGTCAGGCTGCATATTATCCAAAAATTTTACAACCTGTTCCTTACTCATATTAAGCTGCTGTCCGTCTTTTAGAGTTTTGCCGTATTCAACCTGCATGAATTTTTCAACCATTTTGTTGAGTTTTTCTTCAGGAATTGTTTTTACAAAATCAAGTATTTTATTTTTATCAAGTTTGTCAGAGTCAAAAAATTTGTTTATTTCTTTTTCTGGTATCATTTTCAAAAACTGCTCTATTGAAAAAGCCTGAAAGACAATTGAACATATTTTGTTTTTCGGCAAATCATAAATAAGGTTCAAAATCTTTTCTTTAGTAAAAAACATGAGTGCCATCTGTAAATCCTCTACAGTCAAAAACTGCAGCATATATTCCAGATCATGGGAACTCATATTGGACAAAATAGCGTATCTGTTTTTTGCATCAGACAATTTAAAAAGTTTTACAAGAGCTTTAGGATCATTCAAAACATCCTGCTGAAAATCAGCAGCTTGAGTATTGCCTTGAGCGGCTTCAGCCTCCATAATTTCATCAATGCTTTTCAAGCCGTATTGATTTAAACGTTGAGTGCCAATCTCAAAGTTTTTTGATAAATAGCTTAAATCAATATCCAATCTAATCATGATGGAAACCTTATTTTGTAAACTCCGTTTTAATTTGCCAAAACTCTATATAATAATAAACGGTTTTTTTTTGAATAACTTAATATTAAAAAAACAAAATGTAACATAACTTAATAAAATCTTTCCATTTTAGCAATTTTTAGTTGAGTATATACTTTATATATACAGAGAGATATATATTACCTTTATGTTTTAAGAAAAGAGAGTGAAATTATGAGTATTGAATTCGGAATGTTACAATCAATCAAAGCAAAAGGATTTGCTGCAAACGGTATAAATGCTAACCAGCTTAAACAAAATGTATCAAAAGCAGAAAGCGTTTTTAATGAATATGAAGCTTACAAAAACCAATTGGCAACAGCAGAAAATAATGGCGGAGAAACAGGTTCAACAACAAATGTAGCATTTGGCTCAACTTCA
Source organism: Candidatus Gastranaerophilales bacterium (assembly GCA_944326535.1). GTDB lineage: Bacteria > Cyanobacteriota > Vampirovibrionia > Gastranaerophilales > Gastranaerophilaceae > Limenecus. The sequence goes on from CALVEJ010000043.1 coordinate 13,410, forward strand.
ATGAGCGCAGACGAAATCCAATCAAAAATGGAAGAATTGGAAAAAGAATTTGAAAAATATTACACAGCAATGAATCAGCAGACAGAAGCAAAACCGCAGGAAAACGCAGGTGAAAGCAAAGAAGAAAAAGAAAAAGTACAACCCAAAAACTTTGGCGGTTTGATGGCATAACAAATAGCAAAAAATACTTAGATTTTAATACAAATAAAAAAGCAGCTTATATAAGCTGCTTTTTTTCATTGCATTATAAAAAAGAATAGTAAGTCGGGTAATTGTTCACATATTGCTTTTTATATTAAATATAATCAATAAATCTTTTTCATACTTCCAACTATTCTTAATTCCAGACATCGGGCTTCATTATGAAGTCCGTTTTTTTACTCATACAAAGAACATACATCAATCCAGCCAAAACTTTTTGAAAATAAAAACAACTCATCGCAGCTAAGTTTAATTACTAAATTTGAGCTATAATAAAATGGACTAAACGGAGAAACAAGAATGGAAGAAAAAACGCAGCAAAGCAAAGAAAAAGAAGATAAAAATTTTAATGAAAATTTTAATATAAGCTATATTCCTGAAAATACACCAAAACCGAACAATGAACTTATTATTAAACATTATTTTTGTTCATTACAAGTATATGGTTTTATTATAATTTTATACTGGCTTAATCCGTTTTTTTCTTCAGCACCTCTTGAAGTAAAACTTTTTTACAGTTTCTTTTTTCTTGCATATGTAATTGTCGCTCCGATAATATATTTTACGGTACGACCAAAATCCATACATAATTCTCATTCAATTGAAATTTGCAGCTATATTACTCGAATATTCACACAAAAAACAAAACTTTCAAAACTAAATACATCTGAGATTAAATACTTTTTAGAGAGCTTTAAACCAACATACAAAGAAAAGCAGTCACTTATGCTTATTTTTATAAAAACATTTTTTGGTATACTTATGGTTCAAGGTCTATATGCAGATATATCAGAACTAAATCTTAATCTGAAATACTTTTTTGAAATTGCTCAATCTCTTTTTCTATACTTTACAAAACATGCAACAACTTTTTCACAGGCACTTCCAAATGCATACCGTCAATTTTTATTTGAACAATCAATAACTATTCTTTATACAATTGATCTTGCTATTTTCAGTTTTGGATATTTAACGGAACTTTCACTCTTCAAAAACAAAATCAGAACTGTTGAAACAACGGCTGCAGGCATATTCTTTTGTCTTGCATGTTACAGCCCTTTTGTAATGGCAACAAATTCATTTCTCGGATGGAATCAAAACGATGTAACGGCAGCTTTTGGCGACGATACATCAGCTCTCACCTGGAGTATAAGACTCATTGCGTTGTGTTTTTTAACTGTATATGTTGCCGCTTCCGCAGCTCTCGGGACAAAGGGAAGCAATTTAACAAACAGAGGAACAGTAACATGTTTTCCGTACAACATCGTGCGTCATCCGGCATATATATGTAAAAATACTTTCTGGATAATAACAACCCTCACCATGTTCATTGTAGATTTTACAAAACCGGGCTTTGATTTTGGAGAATATTTCATGAACCTTTGTCTTGCTATTGCTTCATTAACGGGATGGGCAGTAATATATTATTTTAGAGCAATAACGGAAGAACGCCATCTTATAAAAGATCCCGAATACAGGGCATATACAAAGAAAGTTAAATACAGATTTATACCGGGTATCATATAAAAAATACATCTCCTTTTTGGAGATGTATTTTATTAATGTCTAACAAATTTATAAATATTAAAAATGTTTGATTTTCCAGCCGTTTTCCATAATTTCTTTTGCTTTTCCAACCGGAATAAACTGCCAGGAATCAGAAGTAGTTAAGCCCTCTTCCGTGCCGGTACCTGTCGAATCACCTGAACCGCCACCTGAGCTGCTACCCGAGCTGCTGCCTGAACTGCTGCCTGAGCTGCTGCCTGAGCTGCTACCCGAGCTGCTGCCTGAGCTGCTGCCTGAACTGCTACCCGAGCTGCTGCCTGAGCTGCTGCCTGAACTGCTGCCTGAGCTGCTGCCTGAACTGCTACCTGAGCTGCTTGACGGAGGATATATAGACGGCGGCTTAGGAGTACTGCTTGATGAAGAACCTTCATGCATCCAACTGCTTGTTTTTGATGAAGATTTAGAAGATGAATAGCTGCCGCTTGTTATGCCAGTATGAACAGTATCAATACTTGAATTATGCGGTCCGAGAGAACTTACGGAAGATGAGCCGGAAGTTGAGGTTACCGGTCTTGAATAAGAGGATGAACTACTACTCGATGAAGAGGAAGAGGAAGAGGAAGAGGAACTTCTGCTTGATGAAGAATATGAAGAACTTCTGCTTGATGAAGAGAATGATGAACTTCTGCTTGATGAAGAGAATGATGAACTTCTACTGCTGCTTGAGGAAGATCCTCTTCCTCCATTACCCGTATATCGATTATAAGCTTGTGCTTTGGGTATAACGGAATCAAGCATAGACAAAATTGCTTGTTTTAAATCAAAGCTGTCAGGTGCTGCTGCAAGTGCTTTACCTCTCGCCAATCTGTAGTGATATATATCAACATCTCCCATATTGGGACCTTTTATTCCGTTTGCATCTATCAAAAACTCCATGCCGTTATTTGCAATTGTAAATCCGCTGGCAAGAATTACCGCATTAGATGGAGTAAACGGCAAATTTTGTGCACTATCAGGAATACATTCGGTCATGTCAGCGCCGCTGCATCTTTTTTGTATATTCATTTTGGGAATCATATACTGAGTAAAGAAATTATCACCGCCGATTTTATCAATATCCATATCAATATCAGCCGCAAGTGACATATCTAGCGCTTTATTCAAAGTAAAATAACCATTTTTTAACTGAACCTCAATTGTTTGTTTGTCCTTATATTTTTTTAGCCCGGGAACCGTCAGTGCGATAACGACACCCAAAACGACAAACGTAACCATTAACTCTGCTAAAGTCATTGCAATAAAACGTTTATACATAAAAAACTCCTATTAAACATATATTGATATTATACACAATATTTCCGAAATCATAAAGTACAAACAATATAAAAATTTACCCTTTATTACATAAATAGTCAGATAAATTGTTAATCAAATTATTTTTTTAAGATAGACTGCTGTTACCACCAAAAATACTGTTAACAACTTAACTGTTTTCAAGAAATTACAAAAAAATAGTTAGTAAGGTAATTGTTCACATATTGCTTTTTATATTAAATATAATCAATAAATCTTTTTCATACTTCCAACTATTCTTAATTCCAGACATCGGGCTTCATTATGAAGTCCGTTTTTTTACTCATACAAAGAACATACATCAATCCAGCCAAAACTTTTTGAAAATAAAAACAACTCATCGCATGTAAGTTCTATAGCCGAATTTGAACTCCCGCACGCAGGAAACACCGTGGAAAAGCGTTTTAAAGAAATATCCGTATATACCGTCACACCGTCATTCACAGCAAAAGGACAAACGCCGCCTATTTTAAATCCAGTCAATTGTTCAACCTCGTCGGGTTTGAGCATCTTTGCTTTAAAACCAAAATAAGACTTAAATTTCTTATTATCAACTCTCGCATCACCAGCCGCTACGACAAGAACAACCCCGTTTTTAGATTTAAAAGATAGTGTTTTGGCAATTCTTGAAGAATCAGTATTGAGCGCATTTGCAGCAAGTTCAACAGTAGCGCTTGATGTTTGAAATTCTAAAACATCATTTTGCTTTCCAAATTGTTTAAAATAATTTTTAACCTTTTCTATAGACATAAAAATATTTTCTTACATTTTTATCGTATTTTCAAATATTTTATAAATCCATTTTTCATGTTTCGCTTAAGCTAAGCATGAAAAAGACTTTGTCTAAAATCTTTATTTTAGAGAGTAGGTTGGGCATACCTGCCCAACAAATAATTTCTTACAAAAATCATTGTCCTTGAAATAAAAATCTTTATTTTCATAGATACTTTTCTTTCTTTTTTGCGGTGAAAAGAAAGAAAAGTATCACAAAAGAAAGAAAAAGACGCAGGACAAAAAACACAGTAAATTTTCATCACAAATTTTGCAT
>CALVEJ010000044.1 GCA_944326535.1 Candidatus Gastranaerophilales bacterium
CCCTCCGGAAGCTTCAGAATGACAGCAGTCCATCATTCTGAGGTATGTGTTGGGCAGGTATGCCCAACCTACTCTTTAGCCCTCTCGTCATTCTAAGGCGGATTTTGGCGGGCACAAAGCTGCCCATGCGAACGAAAACCACGCTTTTCGTGAGCGCCAATAATCCAAGACAGCGCAGCGAAGAATCTATTGTTAAATATTATTCGGCTGCTTTCTCATCTCGATTTAGGAAGAGGAAGATTATAAAAGAGAAATTTCTAATATTAATAATTTTAATACTTATCTAAAAAATTCCGAATTTTGTTGTAAAATAAATACAAATTCGGGAATTTTATGCAAAAAACAGTTGAAAGAGATATACAGGAACTTTTAGATAAAACAAAGGCAAGATGCGAACACTGCTAGAAATGTCCGCTTGGAAAAACACGGACAAAATCTGTTTTTTCAGGTGGAATTCCAAATCATAAACTTATGCTGATAGGAGAAGCTCCCGGATACTGGGAAGATCAAAAGGGAGAACCGTTTGTGGGAAAAGCCGGACAGCTTTTGGACAAAATTTTTGCCTGTGTAGGGTTGTCACGCAAAAATGATGTATACATATGTAATACTTTGAAATGTCGTCCTCCGGACAACAGAAATCCCCTTCCGGAGGAAAAAAGGCATGCAGAGAATATCTTGATATACAGGTCGGGGCACTCAAACCCAGAATTATTCTTCTTTGCGGAAATATTGCCGTGCAGTCTTTTTTGGAAGGGGCAAGGAGTATTACCCGGGTTAGAGGACAATGGTTTGACGAACCTTATGGCTCAAAGATGATGCCAATATTTCACCCTTCATACCTTTTGAGAAACGATTCCAGAGAAAAGGGCAGTCCAAAATGGCTGATGTGGCAGGATATCAAGGAAATAAAACGTGTTTATGACGAGATAACTATGTGATTGTTATCCCGAAAATCTTTAATAAAAACAAAACAAATATGAGTTTCAGCATTCAAATATTTTGAATAAAACTTTTGATGGATACATTAGTCTTTAATAAAATGTATTGTATAAATATATAATTATATATGTTTGAAAATTTTAATTTTATGGAATTATTTATATAGGTTTCTGCATACATTATACTGAGGATTTTAGATATGAAAATAGTACATTTCTGGCTTTATGTTGTAGCAATAGTGGCTTCTCTTGGCGGATTGCTGTCAGGATATGATACCGGAGTAATTTCGGGTGCATTGCTTTTTATCAACGAGACATGGGATTTAACGGATTTTACACAGGGTTTTCTGGTTAGTTCCGTTCTGATTGGTGCTGTGATAGGAGCTGCATTGAATGGTGTTATGGCTGATATGTTCGGCAGAAAAAAGATTATAATTGCGACAGCAATAATCTTTATAGTTGGTTCAATTTTGAGTGCGGTTTCACCAAATGTTGCTACCCTTATTGTTTCAAGGGTCATGGTCGGTCTGGCTGTAGGTATGGTCAACTTTGTTGTTCCTCTTTACCTGTCTGAGGTATCGCCGAAAAATATCAGGGGCATGCTTGTTTCTTTGTATCAATGGGCGATTACAGCCGGTATTTTGTTCTCTTATATGATTAACGGTACATTTGCCGCCGCGGTTTACAACTGGAGATGGATGCTGCTTGCCGGTGTTCTGCCAGCAACAGTTCTGTTGATAGGAATGTCTTTTCTTGGAGATACTCCGAGATGGCTTTTGAGCAAAAAAAGAGATGAGGAGGCAAGGGCTATTTTCAACAAAATCGAGCCCGAGTGCGATGCAGATGCTGAGATAGCAAGAATAAAAGATACTTTGAAAGAAGAACTGGATTCAAAGGATAAAAAAATAAAATTCAAAAAATGGATGATAATGCCTCTTGTTGTTGGTGTAGGTATAATGTTTGCCCAGATTTGTACGGGTATAAATACTATTATTTATTATGCACCTACAATATTCAAAATATCCGGATTTGATTCCAATATAAGCGCAATATATGCTGCAACCGGAATAGGGGTTGTAAACTTCCTTATGACAATAGTTGCAATAGCATTTACTGACAAACTGGGAAGAAAGCCGCTGCTCTATTTTGGTTTGACAGGTGTAATGCTCAGTTTAATAAGCCTCGGCTGTGCATTTCAATTTGAAGCTGTTCTTGGCGGCAGTTTAAAATGGGTTGCAGTAGGAAGCCTTGTAACTTACATAATATGTTTTGCATGCAGCCTGGGACCAATAGGCTGGATTTTGGTTTCGGAAGTATTCCCGCTTCGAATAAGGGGTGCGGCAATGAGTCTTTGTACAGTTGCAAACTTTGCTTTTAACTTCCTTGTTGTATTTTCATTTTTGCCTCTTATCAACAGAATAGGCGAAGCATATACATTCTGGATGTTTGCAGTTGTTTCTTTGTTGTGCCTGTTTTTTGTCTATTTCTTTGTTCCGGAAACAAAGGGGATTTCGCTTGAAACAATAGAAAAAAACTGGATTGATGGAGTACCGCCGAGAAACTTCGGGAAAAATGTTTAGTGAATTAATTTTTTAATAAAAACCACAGCCTCTTCTTTTGTGTTTACATCTCCGTTGAGCTGAGCTTCTTTGAGCTGTTCAATAATTTTTCCGAGTTTTGGTGATGCGGGAATATTAAACAAGGACATAATTTCTTTACCGTCAAGCAGTTTCGGCAAAGGAGACATTTTGTTTTTTTCTTTTAAATAATTTTGAAGAAGAAAATTCAGTCCTTCAATATTTTGTTTAACCGTTTCTTCCGTAACTTCAGGTCCCAGAGCAGACATTCTGTCTGCGTATGCTATGGCAATGAGATCAATTGTTTCCTCTTCCATTTTTCTGTAAAAGCGCATGTATGCTTTTTCACCGGAGTCCTGCGTAACAACGGATGCCGGATATATATGGTATTTTATAATTTTTTGTATATATGAAATTTGTTTTTTTGAAAATTTGAGATTTTTGAGGGTATTGGTTATTAATTTGGCACCTTCGCTGTCATGCATAATAAATCTGTGCCTGCCTGTCTCAGGCTCAATCTTCCAGGTAGCAGGTTTTCCCACATCATGAAGAAATGCAGCCAGTTTTAGATAATAAAGCCGCTTTTGCCCTCCGAGAAAGTTTTCATCAAGGTGGGCTTTTACTTCTTTTTCCGATATTTCATAAAACCGTTGTATCTGATTAACCGTTTCAATTGAATGATCAAGAAGGTTCAGGTGATGATGGGAGTTTGGCGGTATTTTTGCAATCTCCTTAACCTCAGGTATAAACATTTCAAGTATTTTGGAGTTATAGAGAGCATGCAGAGTTTCAGGTGCATATTGTCCTCCGAACAACTTTATCAGCTCTGCGTTTATTCTTTCTTTTGCCGTTGTTTCAAGCATTATACGGTTGTCTTTTATGATGCTTTTTAATGTTTCTGTCATTTGAAATCCGAACTGGCTTTCAAAACGGAATGCCCGAAGCATTCTGACAGGGTCATCTTTTATGTTTTGAGAAGAAATTTCTCTTATTGTCTTTTGTTTTAAATCAGTTATACCGTTTGTAACATCGATTATTGCTTTATTTTTTATGTCATACGCAAGAGCATTTATCGTAAAATCTCTTCTTTTTAAATCTTCTTCAATACATGAACCGCACATTTCCGCTATATCTACATAATTCTGTTTGTCCGGAAAAACAACTCTATAGATTTTATTAATATTGTCCAGCTCCACAAAATATCCGTTCAAAAAATCTGCAAGACTTTTTGAAAAAGCTTCTGCAACACCTTGTTTCACAACAATATCAACATCACAACCGTCTTTTTCAAGCAGACAGTCTCTGACAAACCCTCCGACAATATACGCATGCTCGTTTTCACGCTGTATAAAAGGTGTTATCGTTTTTACTATGAAGTTGTCGTTTATATTATTAATATAATTAGTCATTTTCCAACTCGTAAATTACATTTGAAAGCGCACTGATAACGGCTGTCTCAGCCCTGAGAATGAGTTTGCCCAGGCTGACTTTGTATATTGAATCGTCTTTATGCAGAAGTTCAAATTCTGCTGCGCTAAAACCGCCTTCCGGTCCGATAATCACTGCAATCTTGGTGTTTTTGTCAATTTTGAGCGAATGCAGGCATGCTTTTAGCGGCATGTTTTCTCCTCTTTCAACGCATGCTATTTTGATATCAAAATCATTACTTTGTAAAAAGTCTTTGAGAGTGGTTCTGTCTGTTATCTTCGGAAAGTCTGTTCTTTCACACTGTTTTACCGCTTCATTTGCGATTTTTTGCCATTTGTCAATCTTGGAATCTATTACCGATGCTTTTATAACGCAGTTGTCGCTCGTTATCGGGATAATGCCTTTTACTCCAAGTTCTGTTGCTTTTTGTATAACAAAGTTCTGAGCATCTGTTTTCAGCACACTCTGAACAAGATAAAGCTGTAAACCCAGTGTATGATTGGATTTTTTGCTTTCTACAACTTTAGTTGTAATTGTGTTTTGAGAGATGTTTTCAATTAAAACTTTGTATTGAGTTTGATTTTCATCAATCAACAAAAGGGTTTCACCGATTTTTGCCCTCATGACTCTGGCAATATGATGAAAATTCTCTTTGTCTGAAATCGTTATTATATCTGCATTTTTGTCATTTGTTGTTATAAAGAAGTGCGGCATTGTTGCATTTCACCGATTTTTCTACACCGTATGGATGATTTCTTATACTTTAGTATAATACCAGTAAAATCTTTTAATAACAAGCTTTTGAGGCACTTTTTTATTAAAAAATTGTCAAAAATTATACTAAAGTATGAAACGCTCCCGTTCGATATTAAGTGTGTTCATAGAGTTAGTATAGTAAAAAGAGAGAAAGAGAGAAAAAAATGGCTTTATACGTAAACACTAACATTAACGCTATGATTGCACAGAGAAGTATTAACAGCGCTACAAGCGGGTTGCAAAGTGCAATCACAAGACTGTCAACAGGTTACAAAGTAAACCAGGCAGGTGATGACGCAGCAGGTCTTTGCGTTGCTCAAAGATTGGACACTCAGGTTAGAGGTAACAAAAGAGCAATGCTTAATGTAGAAGACGGTTTGAACATGATGTACATCGTTGAAGGTGGTATGTCGGCGGCTACAGAAGACTTGCAGAGAATTCGTGAATTGTGTCTTCAGGCAGCAAACGGTATCTACTCTGAAGACCAGATGCAAACATTGATGAATGAGATGAGAGAGAGACTTGCTGACATTGATGTAATTGCAAACACAACTACATTCAACGGCTTGAACCTGACAAACGGTACAAATACAAAAGGTATTGTTCTTCAATCAGGCAGCGGTTCCGACAAAGCAAACAACTCAATTGATGTTACAAGTGCATTGACAAACCTCAGAGCTACAGCACTTGGTATAGCTTTGAATATTGTAAGTATGACAGCACCTGGAGCGTCAACACCGGCAGAGGGCTACATGGGTGATGACTACGATCCCACTAATCCGGCAACTGTTAACGGTGCAACATGGACAGGTGACAATATCAGAGAATATATTGAAGCACTTGATAAGGCAATTGATACTATCTCACAAAACAGATCTCAGTTAGGTGCTTATCAGAACAGATTGACATCTGTATCTAACAACCTCACAACAATGAATGAAAACTATCAACGTTCATACTCACAGATTATGGACACAGATATGGCTGAGGAAAGTGCTAACATGGTTAAATATCAGGTTCTGCAGCAAACATCAGCAGCAATGCTTTCACAGGCAAACCAGATTCCGTCTATTGCTCTCCAGCTTCTGGGTCAGTAAGACTAATTTAGCCTAAAAAGAACAAAATTATATCCCCAACCTATCAAATTACGTATAAAAGACTAAATGTCTCTCTAGCGCCGATTGCTCCTGCAATCGGCGCCTCTCTTGTGTTGTTTATAACATCAGTTTTTTATCAATTCTACTTTTTAAGATTCTTCGACTAAAGCCTCAGAATGACGTATTTACGTTCGTCATCCTGAGGTTGAAACCCGGTAAGCTATGCCCGAAGTGAGTAAATGCGAAGCTAAACGAACGACAGGGCAGAGCGCAATGGAAATCCAAGACACCTGCCCAACAAGTACCTGTGAGAGTATACAAAAAAGTCGTCATCCTAAGTTGCGGACCGGATTTTTGCATACAGCTCCGGCTCAAACAAGATTAGACTTTTCGGGAATGTAAACTTTGTTTTATCAAGAAATAATTTTATGACATTTAAAAGAAAGGAGTTTGCTGTGGGAGTTGACATATTGGAAAAAATTTACAAAGCCTCCGAAATGTCAGGCGGGGTTACGGATATAGTTGTATTTACTCAGAGTTTTAAGGCTTTTGGCAATATAGTAAAAGACAACAAAGATAATATGAAGCATATTTTGACATTGAAAGATGCAACTATATGCCATCATTTTGATGAATGCAGCTGTAATATTGAGAGTCCGAAATATGAGTGGCTGAATATAAATGAAGAAAAAATTATTGCTTTCAGCATACTCGGTTATCTAACCTGTCAGAACTGAATAAAAAAGTTAAAAGGAGCCTTGGGCTCCTTTTTAGCTGAAATAATTTTTTAACCCCTTTGTCAGATTGTGGTTTTTGCAAAGTTTTTTGAGCTTGCTTATAGCTCTGTTTTCAATCTGTCTAATACGTTCTCTTGACACACCGTATCTTGAACCTATTTCTTCAAGGGTTTTTCTGTTTCCGTCATCATTCAGCCCGTATCTCATAATCAAAACATCTCGCTCTTTCGGGCTGAGCTGATTTAACATTTTTTGAATATCTTCAAACAAATTTTCCTGAGAAACCCGGGAATCAGGAGAAATTGTTGATTCATCCACAATAAAATCTCCGAGTTTGGAAGATTCATCCTTTGCTGTTGCCGGTGTTTCAATACTTATTGTTGATTGAGCAGCTTTGATAAGAGATGTCAGCTTTGAAACAGGAATGCCGACACGATAGGCAATTTCTTCTTTTGACGGAACTTTTCCTGACTCTGTTGTTAGGTCAACAGTTACTTTCTTTATCTTGCTGAGCGTTTCAATCATATGCACGGGCAGCCTTATAATTCTGGATTTGTCGGCTATTGCTCGTGTGATTGACTGCTGTATCCACCAGGTTGCATATGTTGAAAACTTGTAGCCTTTTGCGTAATCAAATTTTTCTGCAGCCTTCATAAGCCCCATATTGCCTTCCTGTATTAAATCGAGGAAGGAAAGCCCTCTGCCTATGTATTTTTTTGCAATGCTTACAACAAGTCTGAGATTTGCATTTACAAGAGTTTCTTTTGCAGATTCATCATTGTTTTCTTTGATCTTTTTTGCAACCTCAAGTTCCTGTTCAGCAGTAAGAAGAGGTATTTTGCCTATTTGCTGCAGGTAGATTTTCACAGAGTCGTCAGCGTTTATGGAGGAAACATTTTCTGCTGTTTTTGGTTCTTCAACAGACAGAATTAAATCCTCATCATCAGATTCTTGATTTATTTCGTCTATAGAAAGTTCGGCATTGTCTTCGTTTTGTTCAATATCCTCAGTACCGAACTTTTCTGTTTTATTGCTCATTTGCACTCCTGTCAAATAATAACAATATTATACACTATGATTTTTACTTTGTATCATTTGTCTTATCGATTCATAAATGATAGCAGCTGCGGCATTGGAAACATTCAGTGAGTTAAAATTCCTTAACATCGGGATTTTGACTACAAAATCGGATTTTTTTAAATTGTTTTTGGAAACACCTGTCTCTTCTCCGCCCATTATCAATGCAAAGTTCATGTTTGTGTAATCAACATCAAAATAATTATCTTTTCCATGTGCATCTGCTGCAATTATCCAATAGTCGTTATCTTTAAGCTTGTCAATTACGTTTGAAAGGCTATTAACCAAAATGATAGGAATGTGGTTAATAGCACCGGCAGATGTTTTTTCTACGGTAGAGTTAACCTGTGCATTTCTTCTGCTGGGGATAATGACTGCATCATATCCGGCACATGCTGCCGTGCGGATGATTGCTCCTGTGTTATGAGGATCTTCAACACCATCTAATATAACAATTTTTTTGTATTTGTCGTTGTGTTTTTGTGAAAGAAATTCGTAAAAGTCCATATATTCAACAGGTGAGACAGCTGCCAGCACGCCTTGGTGAGGAACATGCGAAAAGTCCTGGAATTTTTCTTTCGGTACAAAACTGAAAACAACACCGTTTTGTTTTGCAAGAGTTATTATCTCATTAATTTTTGCATCATTTGATGTATTTTTTGAGATTAAAATTTTATTAACTCGGTTACTGTTTTTTGAAAGTGCTTCTATGACACTGTTTCTGCCGTATATATAATTGTTTAAGTTCATATTTTATCTGTTGTGTTGTTTTGTTAATATTCTTGCCATAATAATTATACTATAATATAATTGTTAAGGTTTTAAGTAACAATTTTAAAATTTGGAATTAGTGAATGGAAAATTTTTTAGCAAAATTAAAACCCGATAATAAAATAAATATAGGGGTTTCTGTATCTCCCACAGTTGGTTTGGAGATGATAGTTGTCGATCCTGTTCAGCATAAAGTTATGAAATATGCTCAAAGATCGTTGGGTTACAATTTTTCTTCAAGAGAAATTGAGGACTATGTAGAATTTAAAAATACGCTCAGTGATTTGTTTAATGAGCTTAAAATTGATCCAAAAACAGCAAATGTTGTGCTGAATTTGCCTAACGTGGCTTTCGGGCATGCTTTTTTGCCGACTGTTCTCGATGATGAAGGTGTTACAGGTGCGCTTGTATCAAAAGTTGAAGAAAATTATTTGTTCAAGAAGAATGTACCTGTTGTAAGCTGGGCAGAAGTCAAAGAAAACAATACAACTGAAAAAAGATATGTATTGTATGCTGCTTTGCAAGAAGGTGTTGTAGAGGCGGTAAAACAAATTTTCGCCGATCTGGGAGCAACACTTGTTGCAATCGAAAATACATATTCATCTTTGATTAAAACCCTTGAATATACAGGCTTGACAAAGGATTTTGCAACAAGTCCAGGCTCTTGGAATATTCTTCTCGTATCACAAAACAGCTATGCTGTATTTTCTCTTTTGAATTACAGTGTGATTGAATACTATGAAGATCCGCTGGCTATAAAATCTTTTAGCAACGATGAAGTGTATGTTGCGGTTTCTCAGGCCGCATCTGCAGTGTTGGAAAAATTCCCGTCTGACAAATTGCTTATTATCAGTGAATCAAATGATGTAAGTGCTGAAATTCTCGCTATTCAGATGAAACATCCTGGCGATGTTATGTTCCTTGAATGCAATCAGTATGCAAAAACACCGGTTATGGATGTTGATTTGACAATTCTTCCGCATTATGTCAAAGCAATTACGCCAGAAGCTATTGCAACCGGAGTATACAGAGCAAGGGAATTCGGTCTCAAGCTGAACTTTTTAAAACAAACTGATGTAAAGGCTCCTGATACAATTGATGTATTTGGTTTTGCTTTGACTTACGAACAGATGCTTATTTATTCAGCAATAATTGGGGTTGCTATTATTGCGATATGCTTCTTGTGTTCTAATGCTTTAGGGTCTTATACAAAAAATCTTGATGCAAAGAAATCTGATCTGGAACAGGAAGCTGCTGCAAAACAGACTGAATTAGCAGAGCTTAAAAAAGATAATAGCAAAATTGATATTTACACAGCAGCAAAAACAATTAACAAGAATATGCTGAATAAAGTTCTATACTACAATGCTATTGGCGCCGACATCCCGACACACGTTTGGTTGACAAATTTTTATGCTGATTCTGACGGTGCATATGGTATTGCGGGTGGAACGACCTCTGTTGATGAAGTTTATCTCTTCTTTAGAAATATAAAATCACAGGTGCCTACATCGGATCTTATCCTTGCAAAGCTTGGTGTAATAGATAATGACGGTACATTTGATATAGAAAATGCAACAGATGTTCGTTATACTTTTGAATTGTCAAATGATAAGTATGCACCTGTTGCTAAACAGAAAGAAAAAGAAACTCAGGATGCTAAAGAGGGCAAGGGAAAGAACCCTTCCGGATCATCATCAAGTCTGCCTGAAGTTCCGGTTTTGCCGGAAACACCTTAGCAACACCTTAATTTAAACCAATAATGATTATTGAAAGGGTATAAAGTGAATAATAATCAACAAACTATGTGTATAGCATTAATTTTAGTATGTGTGGGATTGGGTTTGTACCTTTTGATCCCCAAAATTGATGCGGCAATGAAATCATATAAAGCTGTTGAAGCAAAAACACAGGAAGTAGAAAGTTTGAAACAGCAGGTTGCTGATCTTAAAGCAAAAAAAGAGCAATACGAGAGATCTGAAAAAACTACGACAAAACCTGTTTATAAAAATGAACTTGAAACAACTGATGAAATGTCTTCATTTGGAGTTATGTTTGAGGATGTGATACAATCTGCTAAATATAACGGCTTGAAACTGAGATCTATTTCATATGATACAAAGCCTGCAAAAGACTTAATTCAAAAAAACATGGCTACAGAATACAACGTTTGTGCCATTACGATGCAGCTTATCGGAAATTACATGCAGTTTAGATCTTATTTTCAGGATATATACAATTATCCTTACTTGATTAATCTGGATAAGGTCGAAATTGTTCCTTATGAAAACAATAAAAAAATTCTTATAGCAAATGTCACTGTTACGTTGTATTCATCAAAAACAGAAAAACAGAAAGAATTAGCAAGACAGGCTGCTGAACTTGCTGCACAATCTGCAGAAACAGAAAATGCCGGTAAGTAATTATGCTGGGACCTTTTTTAAGCAGATATTGGATAGGCTCATTAGAAAATTACAATGATGCTGATATTGTAATGATTGGTTTGCCGTTTGACGGAACCTGTTCATACCGCCCCGGCAGCAGATTTGCACCTGAAAGATTACGCCTTGCCAGCTGGGGGCTTGAGGACTATTCTCCGGTTTATGACAGACATCTTGAGGATGTAAAATTTTATGATGCTGGAGAATTGGAGTTTCCTCTCGGCAATACTCAAAAATCTCTGGATGTTATAGAAGAAAATGCCCGTCAGATATATTCTGATAATAAGAAATATTTGGGTATAGGGGGAGAGCATCTTGTTACTTTACCTGCGGTTAAGGCTTGTAAAGACAAACATGATAATCTGACAGTTATACATTTTGATGCTCATACGGATTTGAGAGAAGATTATCTTGGAGAAAAATTATCCCACGCTTCCGTTATGAGAAGAATAGGCGAGATAATCGGGTTTGAGAATATAAAACAGATAGGTATACGCTCCGGACTAAAAGAAGAGTTCGAGCTTATGAAAAAATATAATACTCTTGTTAGAGGTTCCAAAGACCTTGATAAAATAAGGAACAAAAAGATATTTTTGTCTATAGACGTTGATGTTCTTGATCCTTCTGTAATACCAGGGACAGGAACACCGGAACCAGACGGTTTGCTTTACAGAGAGCTGGCTGAGTGGATAAAATATTTGCAAGACTTTGATATTGTCGGGGCAGATGTTGTTGAACTGGCACCTGATTATGACAAAAGTGAAGTTTCAACAGCAGTTGTAACTAAGATTATCAGAGATGTCCTTATGATTTTATAAAAAAAGATGCCCCCCAAAGGCATCTTTTTTGTATTAAAACATTTCTGTTCCCGCATATGTTGTTCGTGTAACCTGTGCAGTGTTTTCAAGTGCCATTTTTAGAACTTTTTCTACAATATTACGAACTTTTTTTACATCGTTTTGGAGTTCTTCATATTTTAGTTCTTCTACCTTTTTTAATGCGAGTTTGAATTTTTCAAAATTTGCCATTTTTATACTCCCTGTTTTTTCATTCACATATTTGTTATCGGCTTTTTGGTTTTTAACTTGAGAAAAAAGACATCGTTTTTAACAATTAGTTACAATCTTTTGGATAACTTATTTATTTTATTTGACAGGAATGATGAATTTGATTGCCCTTGTGGTCAATTCTTTTTCAGAATGATATGGTGTCGTCATACTGAGGATGAAATCCGAAGGATCCTTTTGTAACAGATTCTTCGGCTATCACCTCAGAATGACGGAAAGAGTAGGTTGGGCATACCTGCCCAACAGATTCTTCGCTGCGCTGTCTTGGATTTCCTTTGTGCTCTGCTCTGTCGTTCGTTTAGCTTCGCTTTTACTCACTTCGAGCATAGCTTACCGAGTTTCACTCGTCCGGAAATCCGCTGTCTTGGATTATTGGCGCTCACGAAAAGCGTGGTTTTCGTTCGCATGGGCCGCCTTGTGCCCGCCAAAATCCGCTCAGAATGATGGAAAGAGTAGGTTGGGCAGAGCGCAAAGGTAATCCCAAGACAGCGGATACGAAGGTTCTAAAATAAGTAAAATAAAAACAAGAAAGCTGCCGGAAAATAGTATCGTCCGGCAGCTTTCAATTTCAAATTATATTTATTACGCTTTGACTTCAACAGTAGATGTTTCGGGAGTTTCCGGAACATCAGATGAAGTTTCCACAGTGCTTCCGCCAACGGACACAGCAACTGCTTCTTCGTTTTTGGCATCTTTTGCTTCTTCTGCAGCTTTTTCTTCTGCTTTTGCCTGAATATCTTTAATTATTTCGGTAACACCTTCAAGCATTTCAGACTCAATTTGCTGTGTGCTTTTTTTGCCTTCCTGTAATTTTTCAAGCCAGATTTTAGGCAGATTAGTCAAAACAGAAGAGTCAGATTCCTGAGTTGAACCATAACTTAAAACCATAAAATCACTTCCAATCATTTATTAGTACATATATACATAAATAATTATAAGATTTTATTTTCGGATTAAATCCTCTTAATGGACTATATTCTTATATCAATAGGGGATTGCAGCTGAGCAGCAGTAATAGTTGAAGGATCCTGAGGAACTGCAGAGATTGCACCCTGTAAAAGCTGCAGCGCTATAGCGCCCTGCTGTTTTTGCATGGACAATGTTTTGCATGCCAATTGCAGACTCAGTGTCTGTGATGCCATTGCAGAATTCATTGAACTGATTGCACTTGTCATTATCTTTTCCTTACTTAACTCTAATTCTATTATATCAAGTTTTTTTCTGAATTTAACTATACGAAAGATGTATTTTAAAAAAATATCAAATGTAAACTTATGTAAAAAAACAGATCTTTAAACAGGAAATTTCCTAAAGTTCATTAAACTGTAAGCCGATATATATAAAGTGGAAATAATAAACAGGAGAAGATAAATGACAGAAAACATTCGTGGAATTGGTATCAACACCGGTTCGGTAAACAATTATAATAACCCGGCAAAAAATGCTGAAGCAAAACCGGAAGAGACAGAGACAAAAACTCCTCAGGCAGCGCCTCAAAAATCTCAGGTAAAAGCCGATGATGTACTTTCTTTTATGGCACAACAGGCAATCGTCGCAAAGCCGCAAGTCGCCGCACAAAGAACATATGACGTAAGCAAATACGTTACACCTGAACAAGCTGCCCGTATTGCAGGATTTGTAACGAGTTTTGAAGACCAGGTCGCAGAAGGATTAACAGCTATTGAGGCAGAATTCGGACCAAACTCGGGTCTGTCCGAACAGGCAAAATATGAAATTGCGGCAAATATGGTTAAATAAATTAGTACGAAAAAGATTTAAATCGCAACTTCTCCGATATTTTATACAAAAAGCCCTGATTTTTGTCAGAGCTTTTTGTTTTTCAAAAAATGCTCAATCAATCTGAACTATGGGATTGAAAAAGTTATATACAGCTTTTGCTGCACGGGTATGAACGACTTCTTTAAGTTCCTCAAAACTTGCTTTTGAAATTTTATTTACGTCTTTAAATTTTTGTATAAGTTTTTCTTTGTTTTCTTTTGAAAGCCCTTTTATTTCATCCAGCACAGATTCTGTTGCTTTTTTGCCTCGCAGTTTTCTGTGGAAAGTTATTGCAAAACGGTGTGCCTCATCACGAATACGCTGAAAGAAGTACAATGCAGGCGAATTTATCGGGAAAACAACCGGCTTTGACTGATGGGGCTTAAAAACTTCTTCCAGTCTTTTGGCGAGAGAAACAACATCCGGATGAAAATCATGTTTGTCGAATATTTCAAGCACAGAAGAAAGCTGTCCTTTGCCCCCATCTATGATTATCAAATCAGGAAGAGGCATCTGCTCTGAAAGTTTTCCGAAATATCTGCGTTCTACAACTTCCTGCAAGGATTTAAAATCATCAGGTTTTGACTCGGTTGAACGGACTTTAAATTTTCTGTATTTTGATTTTTTAGGCATTCCGTTCTCAAATGTCACCATTGATGCAACTGTATTTGTTCCCTGTATGTGAGAAATATCAAAGCATTCAACAGTATACGGAAATTTTGACAGCCCCAGTTTTTCCTGAATATAGCTTCCCACTTCATTGTAATCCCTTTGTATTTCTGTAAGTTTTTCAAGTTTAACTTTTTCAAAATAGAATTTTGCATTTTTTTGAGCAAGGTTTAGAAGTTCAAGGTTTCTTTTGGTTGGTGAATCTGTAATTTTTACCTTTTTGTCCGATATAGACTGAAGCCATTGTCCGTATAGGTCAAGCTCCTGTTTTTCAAGAATTTTTGGCAGTACAACTGTTGAGGGAATATCGTATTCTGATGTCATTGAATAATATTCTTTCAAAAATGTTGTCAAAACCTCTGTTTCAGTTGACAGATTGAGGTTTGAGAACTGAAAATCTTTTTTATCCGTCAATCTGCCCTGTCTTATCTGCAGCAATGAGACGACAAAAAGATTTCCCTCGTTGTAAACTGAAATTATATCCTGATTTATATTGGTATTTTCAAATACAACTTTCTGATGCTCCATTGTTTTTTGAACATCCATCCAGCTGTCTCTGTATCTTGCAGCCTTTTCAAAATCTTCTTTCTGCGCATATTTTTCCATCTCTTTTTTCAATGCGGCAACAAGTTCTTTTTGTTTGCCGGTCAAAAAGAGTTCCACATTTTTGAGAATCTTCTTATATTCATCAGGTGTAATCAGCCGCTGACATGGCGCCATACAGCGTCCTATGTGATAATAAAGACACGGGCGGTCTTTGAACTTTGGTGTTTTGCATTGTTTGAGAGGGAATAGCTTTTTTATCAAATCCAGAGTTGAATACATTGCTCTGGAATCTGTATAAGGTCCGAAATATTTCCCTTTAATCTTATTTTTGTTGGCTTTTCTGGCTACGATAATTCTGGGGTATTCTTCATCAGTTATTACAAAATACGGAAATTTTTTGTCGTCTTTTAAAAGAACATTGTATTTGGGTTTATGTTTTTTTATCAAATGGCTTTCAAGTATCAGCGCTTCAACCTCGCTGTCCGTGACAATAAACTGAATTTTTGCAATCTGAGGCACCATGACTCTGAGTTTTGGTGAATCATGGTGTTTGTTGAAATAGCTGTAAACCCTTTTTTTTAAATTCTTTGCTTTGCCTACATAGATAATTTCGCCGTTCTTGTCATAGTATTGATAAGAACCGCTGAGTTCAGGTATTATAGACAGAGTTTGTTTTACCTCTGCGCTGAGGTCTGCTTTTTGTATAGCCATATCAAAATTATATCATTGATGTCGCAGCAAAGATAACCCGCCAGATAAAAATTGAATGCCGCTAAAAATCGGCTGATTTTTATATTATAGATTACTCTGCCAGAATGACGGGTGGGCTAAAAAAGTAGGTTGGGCATAGCGGATTTTGAGAGGAGCTGACTGAAAGGAACGCTCCATGTGAACAAGGTTGTTGAAGTTCAGAATTTTTAGAATAAAAATTCAAAACGGAATACAAAACCTTGTGAACGCCAATAATCCAAGAGGCGGATTTTGTGCGGCTGTGGAGTCGAGTCTGTGAAACAGACGAGCGAACAGCCATGTGAGGACGGACGTTACTCCGTCCGAACGCCAATAATCCAAGAGGCGGATTTCCGGACGGGTGAAACCCGGGAGATTTTGTAGGTTGGGCATACCTGCCCAACAAGTACTTAAGGTATTATCACCTGTCCGGTAAGATCCTGAAACAAGTTCAGGATGACAATATGATCGTCATCCTGAGGGTGAAACCCGAAGGATCTATAGTATTAAGAGCGTAGGTTGGGCATACTTGCCCAACAAATACATTTTTACAAAAATCATTGTCTTTGAAATAAAAATCTTTATTCTCATAGATACTTTTCTTTCTTTTTTGCGGCGAAAAGAAAGAAAAGTATCACAAAAGAAAGAAAAAGACGCCAGTCAAAAAACACAGTAAATTTTCATCACAAATTTTGCATCCGCTCAACAGAGTTTCGGTCTGACAAAATTTGTACTGAAAATCAACAGTGTTTAATCAAAATCACATCAGGGCTTTGCCCCGAACCCCGTTTTCTCGTCATCCTGAAGGAGTGAAACGACTGAAGGATCTTATGTATTTTAGATTCTTCGGTCACTACGTTCCCTCAGAATGACGGTAAGAGTATACAAAAAAGTCGTCATCCTGCGGATAAAACCCGAAGGATCTATAGTATTAAGCACCATTACCCGGAGAATACTCCCCATCCCGACCTTCCCCAAGCGGGGGAAGGAGTATGCGACATATCTTGTCAAACATATTATCGGCTCTATATCCGCTTAAAATTCGATTAAGTTCCCTCCCCAACTAGGGGAGGGTTAGAGAGGGGAACAATTTATAATAAGACAGTAGGTTGGGCTGCTGTTATTCTGAAGTTTCCGAAATACTTTGTCGCAGAGATAGAGCTGTGTTCAGAATCTTACTAATCTGATGTGTTATCACATATCCGGTAAGATCCCGAAACAAGTTCAGGATGACAATCTGGTCGTCATCCTGAGGCTTTAACCTTCACGTCATCCTGAGCGTAAGCGAAGGATCCTTAACAATAGATTCTTCGGTCA
>CALVEJ010000045.1 GCA_944326535.1 Candidatus Gastranaerophilales bacterium
CTAAACGGGAATGACCTTACGACAGCGGGGTATAAAGAATTGACTCCGGCAGAACCGTATTATTTCTTTGTTCCGAAGGATTTTAGTGTGCAAGAGGAATATGCGAAAAGTTTTAAGATAAATTCATTAATGTCTGTTAATAATGCGGGAATAGCAACGGGAAAAGATGTACAATTTATCTCATTTATGCCGTTTAATAGTAAAAACAATCAAAATATTGCATATCGTCCTTTTGATAATCTATATGTAGATTATGATAAAAAGTTAATACAAAGAGCAAGATATGGATTGATGAAACATTTACAGAATAAAAATTTGGCTCTTTGTACTGCAAAAAATGATCAAAGTTGCGGTAATTATAATAATATTTTTGTATCTAAATATATAACGGATAAACACTTACTCGGCGGTCAAACTTATGTATTTCCTCTGTATTTATATGACGATAAAGATTCAAATCAAACCTCATTCTTTGACCAGAGCCGTAAACCCAATCTGAATATGAATATTGTGAGGGAATTGGAACAAAAACTTAATTTAACCTTTACTCCGGAAAAAGAAGATAAGACAGGAACTTTTGCTCCTATAGATATACTGGATTATATTTATGGTGTTCTGCATTCTAACAAGTATAGAAACAAGTACAAGGAATTTTTAAAGATTGATTTTCCACGAATTCCATACCCTGAAAGTTCGGATTATTTCTTTAAAATTGCCAAACTTGGTAAACAGCTTAGAGAGATACATCTGCTTGAGTCTCCCATAGTGAATGAATTTGTAACCTCATATCCTGTAGGTGGTGATAATGAGGTTGTAAAGCCCGAATATAAAGACGACAAGGTGTATATCAACAAGACCCAGTATTTTGATAACGTGCCTGAAATTGCTTGGAATTTCTATATAGGCGGTTATCAGCCTGCACAAAAATGGCTCAAAGACCGCAAAGGCAGAATACTGAGCTACGAAGAGGTTATGCACTACCAAAAAATCATAAAAGCCCTCTTAGAAACCAACACCATCATGCAACAGATTGATGAAGTTTTTGAGATGTAAAAATTAAAATTAGTATGATATTTTGATGAAGCGAACACGTACAGCGAAGTGAGCAATAGTAAGCCAGCCTTTGAAGCTTAACAAAGTTAAGCGCAGGTGAGGACACATTGTTCGCTACGTGAAGACATTTTGCACGAAATCAAAGCCTCTCTTAAAACCCGACATTTGGTCAGCTATTATTAGACAGAGTGGTAAAAGAAGTCACGGTGAGCAGTGACGTCTATGCCCTCCGCTGTTGGGCGGGGACTCGAGGCGGCAATTGTGACACAAGATTAGATGTAATTGTACATGCAAGCATATATTAAAATTGACATTTAATATTTTCAATACCAAAGTTGCATAAATTTATATAGAACTTAATATCATCATACTTAAAAAATTTCTCAGATAGTGTGCCTGTTGTGTAATAAAGAACAATATTTGGGATACTCTGTGTATTACAAGTAGAAATTATTTTTGCGCAAAGATGGATATTTATGACAGGGTCCAGGAGCATCCATACTACTTTACGATAACTAAGTCCGGGGAAAAAACGTAAAACGATAGACGGCTTTATTTGACACAAGCCAATACTAGGGTCTCTGTTGTACAAAAAAGATTTAAAAAGCAATGCAATAAGTAATTCTGTATACTTGTAAAAAAAAGAACCTCTGTTAATTTGTTCGATTATCATAATAGACTTTAGTAGATTTCTATTAATATTATACTTTAACGCATATTTCTTTATATATTTATCATATATAGATAACTTATTCCATAATGAAAGAAATAAAATTTTATAATATTTATCTCTCGTCAATGTCATCATCTTCTCCGTAATATAACTTAATTCTATCGTTTAATTTGTTAAATACTAATTTTAAAAGATGCAAGAGAATGGCTATAAATATAGGCAAGACAATAACATCAATAATATGATTAAATAACAATTGGGGTGAATTGTACTGTGCTAAATATCCTGTAAAATATTGTTTAATTATTCTTAGAAAAACTATGGAAAATTTTGCAACAAATAAATTCAATAAAACAAATATTATATATGTGGAATATAGTAAATATTTTCTATCGCACAATCTCTCATCCAGACAATGAAAATCAAAAAACGGAGGTGCTACAATTAATATACTACCCCAAAAGACAGATGATAAAGCAATATATTCTGACTTAGTTAAAAAGTATATAAACGGAGCGTAAATCAAAGGGATCAATAATTTTAGGATAACTGAAAAATAAGAAATAGAAGCTTTGTAACCATATATGACTTCAGCAAAACCAAAATAATTAGCTTCTGTTAGAATTCTGTTAAGTGAATATATAGATATGTACAATAAAGCAAAAATAAATAGTTGTAAAATTGTGTTTATATCTTCCATAAACTCCTCCGCCTATTCAGAAAATTTAATATATTATTAAATATCAAATAAAAAATTTGTAATTAATAAGACAGACATTAATCCTGCAGGGTAAAAATAGTTAAATGCTGTTTGTGTGCGAAGTATGAACCCGCATTTTCGAAAGAAAATACGATGGAAAAACTCCCGCTAAAAAAGACTCCTTACGAAGTCTTAAAAAATGGGGCGGACAGTGGGATTCGAACCCACGCATAATGGAACCACAATCCATGGTCTTAACCGCTTGACGATGCCCGCCATACTGTGTATTGCCAATATATCAACAAAAAAAATCTTTTTCAAGTGTTTTTTTAGCCGGCTAAGTAGTGTAATTTTTCTTAAAAAATGATATACTATTTCCAATAGCAAAAAACAAGGAGAAGACACTAATGTCAAAAGAGGATAATTCAATCAGTTTTGGTATGGGATTGCTGGCAGGTATTCTTGGAGGTGTCGTTGCTGCCATTCTGTATGCCCCAAAATCCGGAGCAGAAACAAGAGAAGACGTGAAAAATTTTGTTAATGATTTTGCTCAAAAACACGCTCCTGAGATTAAAGAAGCAAAAAAACAGGCTCTCGAGTCTTTGGATATGATGAAATACAAACTTGAAAAGCAATACAACAAAATCAATGAACATATCAAAGCAAAACAAATGGCAAAAGCCAGAGAAATGGAAGATCGTTCTTACGATTTCAGTGAAAATTAACGGGGGAATTTATGTCAACAGCATTAACTGTAAGTCTTATATTATTAGTTTTGGTTGTAATCGCAGCTATAATTGCGATTACAATATATTTTGTTAAATTTCTTATGGAGCTTTGTATTTTAACAAAAAATCTAAATGACACTACAGAAATTGTAAAAAAAGAACTAGACCCGCTTCTGTCTGAACTCACGGAAACAATTCATAATGTGAATATTGTTGCAAAGGATGCCGGAACGCAAATCAATACAATCAAAAAAATTATTTCAACAATTCTTGGTTTTGTTTCTGTTTTTGCGGGAAAATTCAAGTTCCTCTCCGGCAGTTTTATGAAAGGATTTTTGTCTGCTTTTAATCTGTTCAGGAGAAGATAATTATTATAATTTGTAAAAATTGTATAATATACACCCGTCTTATTGATTAGCTCGATGAAATTTCGGGTACTTAGTTAATATAATCAGTAAAACAGATTGTCAAAAATAGATATACATAATATTAAAGGAGAATCTTATGTCAACAGGAAAATTTTTAGCAGGTTTCATTGTCGGCGGTGTAGTTGGCGCAGTAATGGGACTTTTGCTTGCGCCCCAGTCCGGTGAAGAAACAAGAGAAATGCTTGCAAGAAATTCTGAAGAATTGAAAAATAAAGCTGAAAAAACTGTAAAAGAAATTCAGGGCAAAGCTGAAGATATCGTTTCTGATATGCAGAAAAAGGGTGACGATATCATGGAAAAAATTCAGACAATGATTAATTCTAAAAAAGAAGCAAAAGAAGAACCAAAAGCAGAAGTATAGAATTGTCGTTTTAAAAATTAAGCTATAAAAATGCCCGTACTGGCGGGCGTTTTTTATAGCTTGTGCATAAGATATGCAATGGTTCTTGGGAAATTTTCTTGAAGCAGGTGTGTTCGTATTTCCAGCCATCTTGTGAAGGTCGGTGAATTTATGATTGCATTTGTTTCTGCTATAGCTTCATCAAGATTTCCTAAAGGTCTTTTATATGATTTTTCTTCTGTGAAATATGAAGTCAAATCCGTTATATATTTGGGAAAAGCATTAAAGTATCTGCTTTTTTCTTCCTCAAAAATTTCTTTTAGTTTTTTGTCCCTTGTCAATTTATGTTTGACAAAATCAGGATTTAGGCTGTTGTGTTGAATTAACCTATTTAAGCTTTGGACTGGTTTGTTTTTTGCATGACCCAGTTCATGTTCAAATGTGAATAAATCAATACTTGATGAAAGAGCTTTTCCGAACATATCGTAGCTGGATGATTGGGGTTTTACCTGTTTGAGAGAATTTATATTTTTGTTCAGTTTGAGTAATTCTGTTGCTGGCAGCTTTTTTAAAACTTGTTTTATGCTTTGAGAGTCTTTTTCGAGTATATTTTCCAGGTTGATTTTCGTAGTACGTTTTGTCTGTTTGTCAAATATTCTTATATAGTTATCTGAATATCTTACGAGATATGTTTTTCCGTTTTCTGTAAATTCTGAGGAGTATCTGCTAATATGTTTTGTTTCAATGTGTCTTTGTCCAAGAATTTTGTTGTTTTTATCTGTAATTGTGTATTTAAAGCTTTCCTTCTTTTCGTTAGCAGATTTTTTATAAAAAACTTTTGTTGTCGTTCCGTCAGGCGCTACAAGGTTTTTTGTTATTGATATGCCATTTTGAGACTTTGTTGTATAGCAGTTTATATACATATTTTTATTTGCATCGATTTTTATTTTATCAAATACTCCTTCGATTTTTCCTTGTTTTAAAATTTCTTTCCACAACAAATTTCCGTTTTCGTCAAATTGTGTTTTTGTCATATTGTCCAATTTCCAGACTTTATATTTTGGTAAAAGCCGGCGTTGTATTTTATATTTTGCGTTGTTCTTTAAGTCAATAACCGTTATATCAGCAATTTTTTGTCCGTTTGTGTCTGTAGAAATGATGGTTTTTGATTTGGAAATTACATTCATGTCTTTGTCAAAATTTAGTGCTTGTGCAATATTTTCATTTTTTCTTTTATCTGCTTTTCTTATTTGCGAAACACCTGTATATCCATTCACTTTTAGAGAAAGACTTTCTCCTTTGGCTATTGTTTTTGATATATCTAACAACTTTTTCATCAATGAGTTTACATCCCCGGGGTATATTAAAAGATCAATATCAATTTTAGAGCTTTTAAAAAAACTATATTCAGTTTTTTTTAAGATTGTTTCAAGTTTATCCATGTTTTTTGAAATTAAAGTACTGCTTTTTTTGTATCTAAAAAGTCTTTGTAAATTTTCGTATGTGATTTTTTGGGCAAATGGAGACAGTTCTTTGGAAGAATATAATTTATTGATCTCTTTGAGCCCTAATTTGTTAAGATTTTCAACCGGATCATCGTTATTTATAAATATTTCACCAAGTATTGATTCATATAATTTTTCAAATGTTTTTTTATTTTCTTTTTTTTCTCCAAATTCTACAAGTTTGTCCAGAGCAGGTTTTCTGCTGTTGAAATCAAGATCGATATATATTTTGCTCTTGAGTAAATCTGTAAGAGGCTCTTGTAAAGACTCAAAATCAATTCCGCTTTCTGCAAGACTTGGTGTATTTTTAATATAATTTGAAAAAAGCCAAATATCTGTGAGCATTTTGTGCAATTTACTTAAAGGCAAATTGCCGTCAATAAACGGAGTTTTTGAATTAATTTTACAAAATTTCTCAAGAGCAGCGGAAATTTCTTTTTTGGCGGCAGAATTTTGTTCAATTTGTGTTGGCTGTATTGGGTTGCTGTTTCCCGCAAATGATAAAGCTTTTTGCGGATACGAATATTTATATGTATATTGATTTAAAATCTTCACAACAATCTTCCTTCTGCTGTATCTAAAACAACAAAAGAAAATATTTTTACATATGTTTTAATTTTATTAATTATCTGTTACAAATTACTCTTGCCGCATGAACTCCGGATGCGGAAGCTTGGATAAGCCCTCTGGTTACTCCGGCTCCGTCACCGATAGTGAATAGATTTTTTACCTGTTCTGTTTCAAGTTCTTTTGTGAGTTTTACACGACCGGAATAGAATTTTACCTCAATTCCGTAAAGCAGTGTATATCTGGAAGCAACTCCGGGTGCAATTTTATCTAAAGCCTGAAGCATTTCAATTATAGCTGTCATCTGTCTGTATGGCAGAACAAGGCTCAAGTCTCCGGGTGTTGCACATTGCAGAGTCGGTGTGATGATGCTCGCTTTAATTCTGTCCGGAGTGGAGCGTCTTCCGTCAAGCAAGTCTCCGAATCTTTGTACAAGAATACCGCCTGACAGCATATTTGCAAGTCTTGCTACATGCTGACCGTATGCAATCGGTTCTTTAAATGGCTCTGTAAATTTTTCACTAACAAGCAGCGCAAAGTTTGTGTTTTGGGTTTTCTTTTCCGCATAGCTGTGCCCGTTTACTGTTGCAATACCGCTGTAGTTTTCTGCTACAACTTCTCCGTACGGATTCATGCAGAATGTTCTAACTTCATCACCAAATGTTTTTGAGTGATAAACAAGCTTTGATTCATATAATTTGTCTGTAATATGTGAAAATACAGGAGCAGGAAGTTCAACTCTTACACCTACATCAACGGCATTATTTACCATTCCTATTTTGTTTTTTTCAAATTCTTTTGTCAGCCAGTCAGCACCTTCTCTGCCCGGAGCAATGATCAGATATTCTGCTCTGATTTCTTCCCCGTCCGTTGTCACAAAACCCTTTACCTGCTCGTTTTCAACTATCAGGCTGGCAGCGGTTTTTTTGTTCAGTATGGTTACATTTTTGTTCAGATAGTCCTGCATATTTTTAAGAACACCCAGACTGCGTTCTGTTCCGAGATGTCTGACAGGTGAATGAACAAGTTTCAATTCCGCAAGAGTTGCTGCTCTTTCAATTTCTGCGAAATCATCTCTGTTTGTGCCAAAAACCTCATCTGTTGCACCAAATTTGAGATATATGTCATCAGTGTATTTTATCAGATCTTCAACCTGAGTTCTGTCCATATAATCAAGCAAGTGACCACCTACATCAGGTGTCAGCGTGAGCTTTCCGTCAGAAAATGCACCTGCTCCGCCCCATCCACAAAGCAATCCGCATGTTTTGCAGTTCAGGCATTTTTTTACGCCTTCACGCAGAAAACATTTTCGTTCTTCTATCTTTAAACC
Organism: Candidatus Gastranaerophilales bacterium; assembly: GCA_944326535.1. GTDB lineage: Bacteria > Cyanobacteriota > Vampirovibrionia > Gastranaerophilales > Gastranaerophilaceae > Limenecus. Next base: position 7,325 of record CALVEJ010000045.1, read on the forward strand.
TTTTTCAACAATTAAAACTTTCCAGTCAGGTTTTAATTTCATAATTTCTAGTGCGGCAAAAATACCTGCGGGTCCTGCACCGATTATGGCAACATTATAGGCTTGGGCAATATTGTTCATTCCAGATTTCCTTTTTATTCTTCCAATTAATTGTAACTTAAAAAATTTTTAATAATAATAAAAGATAAACTTTTAAACAAAAAAATTTACAACATTTGAGAAAGAATTTTTGTGATATAATTTCCTCAACTAATAAGAAATTGTTCTTTATAATTTTATTTGATATGTACTGGATTAAACAAAGTGAATTGAGGATGAGAAGATGTTCTATATTGATAAAGTTTTAGAAGACCTTAAATTGAAAAACACGAATGAACCTGAATTTTTACAGGCGGTTAATGAGGTATTGACTACATTGAAGCCTGTTGTTGAAAAACATCCTGAATTCCAAACAGCGGCTTTGCTTGAAAGAATGACAGAGCCTGAACGTCTGATTTCTTTTAGAGTCTCTTGGATGGATGACAATGGAAAAATACATGTAAACCGTGGATACAGAGTGCAATTTAATGGTGTTATCGGTCCTTTTAAAGGCGGACTTCGCTTTCATCCGAGTGTAAATCAGAGTATTATAAAGTTTCTTGGATTTGAACAGGTTTTTAAAAACGCATTAACGGGACTTCCCATCGGCGGAGCAAAAGGCGGCAGCGATTTTGATCCAAAGGGTAAATCAGACAATGAAATTATGCGTTTTTGCCAGAGTTTTATGAATGAATTATACAGACATATCGGGCAGGATGTTGATGTACCTGCAGGCGATATAGGTGTTGGTTCAAGAGAAATAGGCTATTTGTTCGGTCAGTACAGAAAAATCAGAAATGCTTATGAAGCCGGTGTCTTGACCGGAAAAGGTCTTGAATACGGCGGATCTCTTGCAAGAAAAGAGGCAACGGGATATGGGCTTTTGTATTTTATGAGAGAGATGCTTAAAGCCAATAATATGCAAATAAACGGGAAAACCGTAATAATTTCGGGTTCCGGAAATGTTGCTATATATGCCTGTGAAAAAGCTCAGCAATATGGTGCAAAAGTTGTTGCGATGAGTGATTCCAACGGATGTGTATATGATGCTGACGGAATAAAACTTGATATTGTAAAACAAATAAAAGAGGCAGAACGAGGCAGAATTAAAGAATATGCACAGAGAGTTAAAGGCGCAGTTTATACAGAAAGCGTGAACGGTTCTCATCCTATATGGGAGATAAAAGCTGATATCGCACTTCCTTGTGCTACTCAAAATGAAATAAATCTCGAAGAGGCAAAACTGCTTGTATCAAACGGTGTAAAAGCAATAGGTGAAGGTGCAAATATGCCGACAACAGTGGATGCCATAAACTATTTTCTCAAGAACGGAATACTTCTTGCTCCGGCAAAAGCGGCAAATGCCGGAGGAGTTGCGACTTCTGCTCTTGAAATGAGCCAGAACAGTATGAGATATTCTTGGATATTTGATGAGGTTGATGAAAAATTAGATAAAATTATGACGAATATTTTTGCATCTTGTAAAAAAGCTGCAGAAGAATATAATCTTGGAACGAATTACGTTGCGGGAGCTAACATTGCGGCATTTGATAAGGTTTCAAAAGCAATGCTGGCGCAAGGATTGGTCTAGTTTTTTGTTTAAAATCAGAATAAGTGTAATTCTTACCATAAATAAGTATAGCCTGAGATAGAGGCTGTTTTGTCGTGTTTAAAATATTAAGTTTTGTGAAGCTCAACAGGCTTGCTGTGATTGGTTTTTTAAAAATACCTTACATTCAATATTGAAGGTGATTTTAATATGTGTTACAATTATAGTAGAAAGGATAGATAAAGAGTTAATCATTATGAACACTATGCTGAATAACAATCAAAAAAGTATAGGTAAGGTAATAAACCATTCATTATACTTTACTGTATTGTTAGCATTGTTTTCTTCGCATTCTTTGATGATTAGCAACAATCCTTTTACATATGCCAATGAAGCGATTGATACGGGAGCAAATCTTAAACAGAATACAGTAGCGGAACAAACGAGAAGTCTTACGGAAGAAAAACAACGATGGGAGTCGATGCTCAGGCAGCGTTATCGCAACGGAGCCATTCTCACTATCACGGACGGGGTAAAGCATATCCGTATGGTGAAGTATATCAACGGAAGGCCCGTTAAGATTAATATAGTCGAAGTTAATACAAGATTAAACCCAAATATCGAAATCGCTCCGGAATTGGCATCAACAAATTTAAAACGCAGGGCAACTATAAGGACAATTGCATCTCGCAAAAACTCCATCGCCGCAGTAAACGGCACATATTTTAAGCCCCAGACAGGTGTTCCTTTAGGTACACTGATGATTAACAAAAAGGTTTATACTGGACCTATTCATAACAGAGTAGCCATGGGCATCGGAAAAAATGAATTTAAAATGGCGCAGGTTCAGTTCAACTCAACATTAAAAGCAGGGAGAAATACATTAAAAATTGACAATATAAATCAGCCCAGAATGCTATCTACATACACATTGCTATACACAAAAGACTGGGGACAAACCTCTCCTACACCGCCAAAATATGGGGTAAATATAGCGGTTCAGGACAACAAAATAGCAAACATCTCATACGGCTCAACAACTATACCTGAAAACGGATATGTTATATCCGGACCAAAATCAAAGTTGGAGCCGTTTTTTAATGCAAAAAAATTAAAACTGGATATAAATATGGAACCTGAATGGGAAAACATTGATCACATAATAAGCGGCGGACCCTATCTTGTAAAAGACGGATCTGTATACATTGATGTTACCGCACAAAAACTGAGTTCAATAACGGGTAAAAATCCGAGAACGGCAATAGGCTATACGGCACACAATGAATTTATTATGGTCGCAGTTGACGGACGTGAGCACGCTTCGGTCGGAATGACTTTGGGTGAACTCGCCAGAATGATGAAATCATTTGGCTGTGTAAATGCAATGAATCTTGACGGCGGCGGATCAACAGTTATGTATGTAAACGGCAGAGTTGTCAACAATCCTGCACAAAGAGGCGGCATTCCTCTTTCAAATGCCTTGACTATTACTGAAAGGACAAGGATAGCTTATGATGAAAAAAATTCGTAGAAGGCTGAGAAAAATTAGAAAACATCTTGCCAAAAGTTTTGTAAAAAGCTGGAATTATTTTGTATCAAACAGTTTAATTTTGATTTATTAGTTTAATGAACAGATGCTCTTTGCACTGAAATGGCTGCGGTTTAGGTATCAGTAAAAATAATTTGCTATATCAATGCATCTACGCTATATTTTCATATAGATTGTCTGAGGTATAGAGTATGCTGCTGAAACTGATACAAAAGAACAAAAACATTTTTATTCCGCTTTTGTTGTTTATTGTTTTTTATTTTATATTTTTTCATAATATAGGGACATATCCATTGATGGATATAGATGAAACACGCTATGTGCTTATGTCCAGGGATATGATGAAAAATCATGATTTTATGACATTATATCTAAACGGAGAGTATTTTTTTGAAAAACCTCCTTTATATTTCTGGATAGAATGTATATTTTTTAAGTTTTTCGGTTATGTTAATGAATTCAGCGCACGTTTTCCTGCCGCATTAAGCGGAATGATTTTGTGTTATGTTGTGTATTTTACGGGTAAAAAGTTTATTTCCTCCGCCTATGGCATAGTGTCTTCACTTGTTCTGGCAACATGTCTTGAATATACAATACTGTCAAAATATGCAATTCTTGATATTTATTTGTGCTTTTTTACGGGATTGTCAGTGTTTTCATACTTTTAGACACATATGGCTGCTGAAAAAAATAAAAAGTATTTCTGGTGGCTGTTTTATCTGTTTTGTGCACTTGCCGTATGTAAAAGAAGAAACAGAAGCGGTTTTGCATCCGTCTGGTAATTCTTCAAAACCTTTTCATTACGCAGAGTATCAAGCCTTGATTGATAAAGAAGTGAAAGAAAAAATTGAGCAATCAGATATAAATTTGGTTAATTTTCAATACGAACAAAAAGCTGATTTAGATAGATAATTACAGCTGTATTTGGCTTATTCTGTCATATGCCTGAATAACTTTGGTTGTTATGTTAGTGGCTACTGTGACACCTATTTCAGCCTTTGCCATTGCCGTCATAACATCGTGGATGTCGGCATTTCCGTTTTCTTCCATAACATCTTTCATCAATTGGTCGGGTGCATTTAGTTCACGATTGAAGTTTTCAACCAAACCTGAAAAAACAGACTTAAAATCATTAGTTTCAAGTTTTTCAACACGTCCCATTCTCATGGCGCCCATACCGTCTATTCCGGTATTAAGCTTTGTGGGCTGCATTCTTTCAAACAGATTTATATTTGGTGCAAACTTTTTTTCTATCATAACTTCTTTCCGTTTCTATATTCTTAGCTCAGGTAATTTGCAAGTATGTTTTTGACGTAATTCTGTGTTTCCTTGAAAGGAGGAACACCTCCGTATTTGTCGACATTGCCCCCGCCTGCATTGTATGCGGCAAGTGCCAGAACTACATTGCCGTTGTATCTTGCCAGCAGTCCTTTGAGGTGCCTTACTCCTCCGTCAATATTTTGTACCGGGTTGTAGGCATCTTTAACTCCAAGTCCTTTTGCCGTTGCCGGCATCAGCTGCATAAGCCCCATTGCTCCGCAATGAGATGTCGCTTTGGGATTAAAACCTGATTCTTGTCTTACTACTGCTTTTACAAGCTTTTCATCAACACCGTATTTGTCTGAGATTTTTGATATCAAATCCAAAATCTGTTGTTTTGTAGGATTTGTTATATTTGCAATTTTGCTGATATTGTTGTTTACGGTATTTGAGATTTTTTGTGTTCCTGCCTGCAGTGCTTTTGCTGCTGCCGTAAGAGCAAGGAAATTCTTTCCGTCCGTTCTGAATTGTCCTTCGCCTTTCTGGCTTGCTTTGAGAACTTCGGCAAATGTTTGTTTCTCCGTTTTTACAGCATCAGGATTAAGCTGCTTTTCTATATTTGCAACATGTGATGCTATGGACTGCACCCTTTGCATTGCAGCTTCTTTTCCGCTCTGGTTTATATATCCTTGTATCATTGGAGAAAACATTGTTTGCTACCTGCTTGTTTTATTATGATCTGCCTATTTCTACCGCTCTTTGTGCCATACTTTTTGTTATATTGATGACCGCAAGGTTTGCTTCATAGGCTCTTTGTGCAATATTTGCATCTGCAATATCTACGATTGGATTGACGTTTGATGTTCTGATGTATCCGTTTGCATCGGCATCAGGGTGACCCGGTTTGTATATTCTTTCACCGAGTGTTGGGTCTTCGACTACTCCTGTCAATCTTACACCGCCCTGCTGAAAAGGAATTGTTCCGACAGCAAAAACATCTTCTTTCATTGAATTGAGCAATCCATGGAATGAAATGTCGTCAGTTGCATTTAACACAGGAATTTTTCTTACATAGTTCGGTGTATCAAGGTTCGCTATGTTTTTAGCATGGATTTTTATTCTGGCTCCGTGAGCCTCCAAGCTTTTTTGTCCTATGTTCATTGTTTCCATCAAACTCATAACTTCACCTTCTTTGTTTTAAGTTTTAATTAATTTTTCTAACGTCCTACGCCTGCTGCTGTTCTCAGTTCGCTGATTGTGGCTGACATTTTTCTTGCTGCAACAGCATACATAATTGACATTTTTTGCATTTCCGCAAGTTCGTATGTTGGGTCAACACCTTCTGTTTGTTCTTCTATCAGACCGGACGGACCAAGTTTTATTGAAAGTTCTGTCTCAAGCGGGTTATTCATTGTTCCCAGATATTGGTCAAAACTTATATCTTTTCTTACATAACCGGGTGTATCGACGTTTGCAAGGTTACTTGCAAGTGCTCTTTGTCTTTGTGAAACAAGATCTAACATCAGGTTTGTTTTTATTATCGGGTCTTTAGGTGTATACATTTATTTTTCCTTTGTCTTGGATTAACTGTGTTTGTCAATTAATTCTCTACTGTGTCAGGTTAATTGATTTTTGGTACATATCATCGATTACGTGAATAAGTCTTGTTCCTGCAATCATAGAGGAGTTTAATCTTAAAACTTCATTTACGTTAGCAATGTAATCTGCGTTTGAACGTTCAAGACCGCCTTGAGCAATATAATTGTGGTCTTTAAGAAGCATTGGCTCTCCGGATTCTTGTGTCGGTACAACTTTATTGTATTCTGCCGATTTTAGCCCTTCCGGATTTTGGAATTGAACAACGGGTATTTTTCCAAGTATTTGGTGTTCGGTGTGTCCTTTTTGGATTATCATTACCGTACCGTCTTGTTTTATTCTCAAACCTTCGTGGTTTACAGGCACCTTAATTCCGTCGCCTACGAGATAGCCGTCATTTGTAATGATATAACCGTCTTTGTCGAGCTTAAATGAACCGTCTCTTGTGTATTGGACATCGCCGTTTGGAGATGTTACCGGAATGAATCCGGGGCCTGTCAATGCAACATCAAGCTCTCTGCTTGTTCTCATAAAAGCACCCTGGGAGTAATCATATCTGAGTTCTCCGTCCAGATATCCGTTTTCATCAAGCAGTTGTTCAAAACGGACTGATTTGTATGCATTTGTATTAAGGTTACCTATGTTGTTTGAAATGTAACCCAGTCTTTCAAACTGCATATTGGTATTTATGATACCTCTTCGTATTAATCCTTGTAATGTTGTCATAAAATGCCTTTCTTACTGCTATGATGTACTGCTGAGAGATTGTATTGCTCTTGACAGGTTGTTGTTTTGTATTACAAACATTTGTCTGTTAGCTTCAAAATCTCTTTTTACCGGAATAATTTGCAGGATTTCACTATGCATATTTACGTTTGAGTATTCGTTGTATCCTTGTTTTATGTTTGGATCAAGAACAGCAACTCCTTGATTTGTTACGACGGACAGTGTTCCTGCGTATTCAAGCTTGTTTGTTGCTTTGTTAAAGACCCGTACATCACCGTTTTTGTATACTTTTACATCTTCTATTTTTTCCGGTACAACGGGGAGCTTTATTGGTGTTCCGTCATTTGCGAGTACATTAAAATTTTCAAGTGTCAAAAGATTGCCGTCTTTGTCGAGTTTGAACCTTCCGTCTCTTGTGAGTTTTATGCCGTCCGGACTCTGGTATTGAAAGTAACCCTTGTTTGCTATTGCCAAATCAAGAGGGTTGTTTGAATGTCCGATACGTCCGATAGTGTCATCTGTTGCTTTTGAAAGCGCATGTACGCCGATGTATTCTGCAAATGATGAGACTACAGGGTCTTTTCTCTGGTATCCGACTTTGTCAAAGGAATTATAGTTTTCGTTGATTATTCCAAAGATTTCTGTTTGCAGATGCATTGCACGAATGCTGGTTGTCAAACCGTTTTCAAAGAAATTTACACCACCGTTTAACTTCATAATTTCAGTCCTTACTTGTGCACATTTATTCTTTAATGTTGTCGGCAAAAAAGTCAAAAAAAATAATAAAAATATCTAAAATCATATAAACGTATGATATTTTGTGGTTTTTGCTAAAGTTGAAAATTTGGCAGGCAATTTTTTAACCATTTGTTTTTATTTAATTAACAAGTGTGTTTTCGATTAGTAGTGAAAAGGAGTAGAAATTATGGGTTTGGTGTCAATTTCGTATCCCCGCAGATATGACAGTTTGATGGAGCCTGTTAAAACCTCAAAAACAGTTGGTAATATAAAATCAGATACAATTGAGGAATGGGTGGTGCCTATGGAACAAAAAGAAAAGGGAGCTCCTCCCGTAAAAATAGGTGAACCTCAACTGGAAAGAAGATACACAGAAACATATAAAATAGATAAAAACGGTAATAAAGTTTTGGGCGGTGTTGTTAAAAAGACATTGACAGAAGACAAGGGTAAATATCAAGAAATTCAATATTATGTTAATGATATTGACTATATTAAAAAAGTTAAAAATAACGGTAAGTGGTATCTTCAATCGTTTGTTTCTCCTGAAAGCTTTGTGTATCATGCATTGCCGGATGGTACCCGCACACATTTTAGTTGTTCATCGGCAAATATTAATGATAAGGTGATAGAAGGACTTTCTCCAAAAGTTAGAAAATATGTCGTTTCAGCTTTGAATGATATGGCAGAAAAGATTGCACGATTAAAAATCCATGTGTAAATATGCTATTGGGAATTGAAATTGTTTAAAATTTTTTAAGTTTTTATTTGTCTTAAGCATTAGTCAAGGTGTTGTTAAAAGTATCTTTTCGTATAGAGTTTTTGATAATCGAAATATTGTAATAATATAAATTGATGCGATATAAATTATTGAAAGCTGTATTTATGTGTGTTACAATGTAATACAAAGTAAGACAAAGGAGAAAATATGTCATCAGAACAATTTTCACTAAGAATTCCCAAAGGAACAAAAGAAAAACTTGAAGAACTTGCTAAAGCAACTGGCAGGACAAAAGCTTTTTTGGCAATTGAAGCGATTGAAAAATACCTTGACCTTGAATCTTGGCAGATTAGTGCTATTCAAAAAGGCATAAAGGATATTGATAACGGCAAACATGTATCAATTGATGATGTCAAAAAAGAATGGGGCATTGAATAGTGGAAGTAAGATTTTCGGAAAGTTCTTTAGAGGATTTGCGTTCAATCAGAGAGTACATTTGTGCAAACAATGAAGAAGCTGCCAAAAAAGTTGTAGCACATATACTTGAACAGGTAGAAACTATTTTAGTTCATAATCTTGCAATTGGCAGAGCAGGGAGAATTTTGAGAACACGAGAGTTTGTTATTTCAAAATATCCGTATATTTTGCTATATCAAGTGAGGGAAAATATAATTTACATATTGAGAGTTTTGCATACTTCCAGAAAATGGGAGATATAATAACTTTTTTTATATTTTTTTAAAGAAGTTTGTTTAATTTTATCAATTCTTTTTTCTATGTCTTCAATCACAAACTTGTCAATCGTGTCTCTTGTCAGCGCTTCAATTTTGTCTATCAGCATGTATATGTCATATGTTGTTCTTGTGAGTTTGTTCTCAAGGGTGTTCAGTTCCGTGTCTTTGTTCTCTTTCATGAGTTTTTCTATTTGTTCTCTGAGTACACTCGTGTCTCCAAGAAGTTCATTTGCCTGTAGTTTCAACTGTTCAATTTCTGCTCTGTATTCGTTGATTTTTACAATTACAATTTACAAGTTTATTTATTAAACCATAATTTTTTAGTCATTAAAAAAGATAGATAGCATGTTGTAACTCCGCCCAGCAAAAATAGGTA